>CAZRLI010000419.1:0-1947 GCA_964600535.1 uncultured Steroidobacteraceae bacterium
GGAGTACCCCAGTTTCGGTCCATGCGCTCCTCGTGCACTTTGCCGTCGATAGTCGTCGCCCGGATCCACCCGGGGAAATACTCGGGGAACGTCGTCTCTCCGGGTGCGGCAATTCGGTAGGTAACTCGACTGGCGAGGTCCAAAAGGTCGGGACGTTTGATGGCCTCCTCGGTAAAGGTGTGGCGATCGACCCTCCCGTCAATCAGCCCCACTGCCACCATGTAGGGCAGACTGAACTTCGCTCCATATGGAGACGTCGGGCGAAGCTTGATGGCGACCGGCTCACAGACCATCTGAACCTGAATTTCCGGGACGATGCACTCGATCTTGGCGACCTGGCTGGCTTGAATGCCCTGGCGCTTCAAGCGTGCGGCACAGTCTATGAACGCGTGCCCGAAATGGCAGCATGAATAGGGCTTAATCGAGATCTGAGTCATTTCCCATACTGAACCTAGTCCACTCGTTAGGCGCGTTGGATCCGACTTTGACAGATCCCCATACGCGTTGAGGAAGCCGAGTCGACCTTCGAATATCGTCTTGGGTCCCGTCATGCCGCTGCGAGCAAGGTGCGCAGCCACGATGCCCGCGTGAGCGGCCCATCCCGTATGCAGTATCTTCGAAGACGTACCGTCGGTCTGGTATTCGTTGATTCCTGACGCTTGGCTCCCCGCCAGCGCGATCGCGTTCAAGGTCTGCTGCTCCGTGAGACCAAGCAACTTGCTCGCTGCAGCCGCGGCGCCGAATACGCCCGCCACCGACGAAGTGTGATAACCGCGCTTGTGCATCGTGCCCGCTGCTGCCAAGCCGACGCGCGCCGCGATCTCCCATCCTGCGACGAACGCTGTCAGCAGAGCCTTTCCATCCAAATCTCCCTCTTCGCTCAACGCGAAGACGACAGGGACGAGAATCGCGCTGCCGTGGACGATGCCTGCCGTGTGCGTATCGTCGAAATCCAGGACGTGCGACGAGATCCCGTTCGCCAAGGCGGCGTAGGGCGCGGCCATACGTTGGTTGGTTCCCCAGACGGTTACCTCTCCGGCCGAACCCAAAATTCCGAGGAGTCCTGCTAGTCCACGTTGCGGCATCGGTTGGGTGACGCCGAGAAGGGCGACACCTAAGGTGTCGAGGATGTGTCGCCTTGCCGCAACGACTACCGGCGGCGGAAGATCTTCGAACTTCAGGCCCGACGAAAATCGAGCCAATGTTTCCGTCGGTGTCATGACGCCTCCTCCAGTTGAGTGCATGGTGCATCCAACTGCTTCGTACCGGAGCAGGGCGACGGGGAATAGCAGGTATTCTCAGCTGCCGCCTGGGTGAAGGTCTAAGCGCCTTAACCACTCATATCGTCCTACGCGGGATTGCTTGATGGGCGAGTGGACTGATTGGTGTACCCGACGCATCGGGCACTCCGGGTTCGGTTCAACATTGCCCAATGCGTGCGGCCGCTTTTCGATTGTTTCCCTGGCGCGGATATACAAATACTCAGTGTGGTTCGGACGCAATTTGGAAAGCCCTCGATCGCCGTAGTGATCGGATCATGCGAGCTTCATCAATTCGCTTATGGTCGTGCAAGCGGTTGGTACGACGGCGATTAGCCAACACGTGAACGTTAACTCCACGGCGACAGGACTTTGTTGCAACGCGAAGGTGGCGACCCACTGTCACCCGCCAAGGTCGGGAGCGAGCACCGGGAGCGCACGCGTGTCTTCAAGCTCCGGTGCGAGCGCTGCGCAGGTCATGAGTTCACAGAATGGCTTCAACCCGTTGACGTGCCGGCTAGGAGGGTGCAACCTCTCTCAAAGGTGATACACACAGGTGCACCACCTGAAGAAGTGCAGTGGGGTGGGAGGAGGCCCCAGCTGTCGGCAAATCAGATGGTTGGCGTCGGCGGCTTGTAGTGTTCCACTCTGGGGTTCGAGTCCCTGGCTCGCCACCAATCACGAAGGC
>CAZRLI010000420.1:0-1946 GCA_964600535.1 uncultured Steroidobacteraceae bacterium
CGGACTTCTGTTCCTCCGCCCATAGGCGCATTGAGAGCGCCGGTATCAGGAACAGATAGAGCCAGGGGTGGAAACCGAAAAAGACATCGAGCTCCGCGCGGCCGGTTGCGAAAAACTGTCCGAAGTAGAACGTGAACGAGCCCATCGCGAGCAGAAAGATGACGATGAAAACGTAGGCGAGGGGCGTCGCGAAGTAGCCAAAGAACTCGCGGCGGAAGACGGCCAAGGTTGCGTTCCAGACGTTCACGCGCTTGCCTCCGCTTTGATTTCCGCTTCGTGCGTCGTCAACGCGCGGAAGACGTCGTCGAGACGCTTACCCGGCGCCTTTGCGAGCAGCTCCGCCGGCGTGCCGTCGGCCACGATACGGCCTTTGTCGATAATGATTGCGCGGGTGCACACGGCGTCGACTTCTTCGAGAATATGGGTGGAGATGACGATCGCCTTCTGTGCGCTCATGCCGCGAATGAGGTTGCGCACGGCTTGTTTCTGGTTGGGGTCGAGGCCGTCGGTCGGCTCGTCCAGGATCAGCACCGGCGGGTCGTGCAGGATCGCCTGCGCGATGCCGACGCGGCGACGAAAGCCCTTCGACAGCGTGTCGATGGTCTGCGAAGCGACAGCCTCGAGCGCGAGGCGCCCGCTGACCTGCTCGAGGCGGTTGCGGCGCGTGGCGCCCGCGAGGCCGCGCAGGTCCGCGATGAATTCGAGGAAGCCGCGCACGCTCATCTCGCCGTAGCTCGGTGCACCCTCCGGCAGGTAGCCGAGCAGGGCCTTCGCCGCGAGCGGCTCGCGCTCGATGTCATGCCCGCAGATGCTGGCGCTGCCCGCCGAAGGCGCGATGAACCCCGCGATCATGCGCATCGTGGTCGTCTTGCCGGCGCCATTGGGGCCGAGGAAGCCCAGCACCTCGCCGGGGCGGGCCTCGAAGCTGACGTCGTCGACGGCCGTGAGCGTGTCGTAGCGCTTGGTGAGTCGCTCGGTCTTGATCATATGGTTCCGTCTGAATGCGCGGGCCGCGAAAAAGTTCCGCGGCGGCCGCGCGCAAGACCGCGATTCTGGTGGCAAGGACGGTGGGTGTCGAGGGGCGCCAGCGCCCTTCAGGCCGGCGTGACGCCGGCCTTGCGCTCGATGCGGCTGCGGTGTTCGCGCAGGATGCGGCGCACTTCGGGTGCCGCGGGACGTTCGGCCAGCCGCGCGATCAGGTCGCCGAGCTCGTGCCACTGGCGCCCCCAGCCGAGAAAGCGTATCGCATCGTCGATGATGCGCGCATCGATCTCCTCCTGGCTGGCCCGGCGCGTGGTACGCGCGGGCGCGGCGGGCGTACGCGCCGCTGCAGCCGGGGTGCGCGCCGCAACGCGCGGCATTTCGCGCGTCGCCTCGTCGGCGCGCTTCTCATCGGGGCGCCTGGGCCTGCGCGTGCGTGCCGTGAGCACGTCACGGCGCTCGTTCTCGAGGGTCGCGAGCGGGATGAAGCGCTCGTTGCCCTGCAGGCCGGCGAGATTCGCGAGGAAGCCCATCACCTCGAGCGCCTCGAGGAAGACGCGATCGCCCTCGGCCGTGCGCTGCTCGACGATGCGCGACAGGGACGCGGCACGCTCCCGTGCGAGGTCGATGATCCAGCGCGCCGGCCGCTCGTGCTTCGGCCAGGGCTGCACGTGCTGGTAATGCCCGTCGTCGAGGGCGGCGTAGCGGGCGTGCAGGTCGAGGCTCTGGCGCCAGCGCGCGAGCAGCAGGCGCAGCTGCTCGCCCTCGCGCGGCTTGCCGGTGGCGGTGCGTGCGGAAGTCATGCGCGCACTCTAGCGGGAGCCCGGGCAGCCGCCTGCGATGCGTCGCACACAACGGGTGGCGGATGAGCGCTAAGCGGTTGATTTATGGCGCTCCCTACGGGATTCGAACCCGTGTTACAGCCTTGAGAGGGCTATGTCCTGGGCCTCTAGACGAAGGGAGCG
>CAZRLI010000421.1:0-1932 GCA_964600535.1 uncultured Steroidobacteraceae bacterium
TCATGATCGTGCGGCAGCGATACAGGCGATATACATCGTCGAGAAACGCGAGACGCTCGGCCGTCGCAGTATCCCGGCTGTCGACTATGAAACGGTAGGCTTGCAGCAGGCCGGCGGGGCCGATGAATCTATCCGGGTTCCACCAGTAGGACGGGCAGAAGCTACTGCAGCAGGCGCACAGGATGCATTCGTAGAGCCCGTTCAGGCGCTCGCGCTCGGCGGGCGTCTGCAACCGCTCGCAGTCGGGCGGCGGCTGGTCGTTGATGAGATACGGCTTTATTTCGTGGTAATGGGCGAAGAACTGCGTCATATCGACCACCAAGTCCCGGATGACGGGAAACCCCGGAAGGGGACGCAGCACCACGGGTTCATCGAGCCCAGACAGCGGGGTAATGCAGGCCAGCCCGTTGCGCCCATTGATGTTCATGGCGTCCGATCCGCACACACCTTCGCGGCAGGAACGCCGGAAGGAAAGGCTGTCGTCCATAACCTTCAGCCGCACAAGCGCGTCCAGCAGCATACGATCGTGCGGCTCAAGCGCGACATCGTAGTCCTGCATGCGCGGTGTGGTATCAGTTTCCGGATTGTAGCGGTAGATGCTGATGATCATTGTCACTCCCGTCATGTGAGGCGGGCAAAAATTCAGGCGAGCCGTCCAAGGACAAACAGTACGCGTATCGGCGTGGCAATCAACGCGACCCCCACCAAGGCCAAAACGACCAGGCGCAAGCCCTTATGGGAAAGGTAGTCCAGCGCGATATCACGTGCTCCGATCCAGGCGTGAACGCAGGCAGCAACATAGCCGACGACGATGAAGGTCGCACCGGTGGAGGTCGTAGCAAGAGTCCGCCATTGGGTGAAAGTCAGAGCAGGCATTTGGTATGCCAGCAACGCGCCACCTATGGCGACGGCCAGAAGGGCGATGCTGCTTACGCGTTGCAGCAACCACGCGCGCTGCCCGCTGAATATGTTCACATCAGCCACCAGACCAATGCGCCGGCGATTATCAAGCCCCCCCCGATTACCGCACGGGCACTTGCACGGGCGTGGTCGAGACGGTATCCGATACCGACATCCATGAGCATATGGCGCAGACCACCGAGTACATGGTGGGTAGAAGACCAGGCGACGACAAACAGCAGCGGCGATAGCCAGTAAGCGGACAGCGCGTCGCGCAGACGCTCGAAGGCGGCCGCACTGCCGAGCGAGTATTCAAGCGCAATAACGGAAAGTGGAAGAATACAGAGCAATATCACCCCTCCCACACGATGCCCGATGGACACAATAGCTCCAACCGGGAATCTTATCTGGAAGAGATTGAGGAAGCGGGGTCGATATTCGGCAAGTCTACTCACGATCATTCCCTGATAGCGGGACTGGAAAAACCAACACTACATCGATTTGCCAGGGCGTCGCACTTCGCCGCGCTGATCCTATTGTAGGGCCTCCTTGTCCGCGACAAGGGCATTGCGGATTTCCGCCATGCCTTGACGCAACAGTGCTTCGGTCGCCCACTTCCTGTCCTGCGCTGCATGGGGCCCCCTTTCAGGACAGGTGGGAAATGCAGATGACCTCTGGGTCATCGGCATGGTCGAGCAGCAGGCGGCGCACGCGCCCCTGCCAGAGTTCGCGGAATACAGCGGCTTCCTCGGGACTTGCCGCGCCGGAGAGGCACCGCGACATGAGGTGGGATATTCGCGGATCGCCAGGCACGCGATCGAGCCGCACCGCTGCCTCGGCCGCGACACCACTGTCGAGGCGGGTGTAGCGGATGTCGCCTGCCGTCAGCGTTTGGCCGAAGAAGAGCAGGTCGCGCCGGTTGAAATGGCCACCGATGCCACGAAAGCCGCTGTCCTGTGTGGCGCCAGTGATCATGGCGGTGACCGCCGCCATGACGCCTGTCACGCCGGCATCGCGCGGTTCGCGGAAATC
>CAZRLI010000422.1:0-1926 GCA_964600535.1 uncultured Steroidobacteraceae bacterium
TTCTTTTGTAATATTATATTTTGTATCGACAGTAATCTCATAATTGTACATTTTGAGTTGAATATTTATATAGTTTTCAACCAACTCAATTTCTTTCCTTAATGTGTGGACTGTAGTCTCTTTGGTAATGTTATCAAACATTATTTTTATATTATCAGCAAGACTGCCTATTACCGAGGCACTTTCAATGTCTTTACGAAATCTCGACTGAATCCACTGAAGGGAATTATTGATAAAGTGAGGGTTGAAAAAATTCGCCAATGATTTTATGCGGCTCCTATCAGCTTCTCTTCGTGATTTTTCTATTTGTATTGCAAGTGCAAGTTCTTTCTTCTCAGCTTTATTTTTGTAATAATAATTCAGGAAAGGTATTAAACTAACAATAAGTAAAGCCAGAGGCCAAAACCAAGTTTGTTCACTCAAAAATCGATTGATCGTAATCTGCCGGTTAAGTGAGTGCATTAGCTGATTGTTTTTGTACGTCTTGACTGTGACTTGATAACTCCCAGGAGCCAAATAAGGTATTGAAATAGTATTTGATCTCGTATTTGAGAGATGAAATATTGTATCATTGACAGATGAGGCAATTGATACAGAATAGAATACATTGTCTTGCTGATATTCATTATATGGTGTTGTCCATTCAATATTTAAAGACCTGTAACTGGGGTCTGGTTTACGCAGCGTATTAACAGAATCCTGCTCAATATTGAATACAGTATCTCTTCCAATAATAATGGTTTTGAATGAAGACATTACTTGGGTCGTATCAAAAAGGTATTGATCTACATCTATACTCAATGCCCCATTTTGAACGCCAAACCAGAGGATACCCTTCTTGTCAAGGATCATAGCATTTTGCTCTGCCCCATCACCTAATATTTCAGTGCCAAAAGTCAATGTATAAATTCGATAACGCCCCTCTGAATCCCTTGCTTGTGATTTGTCAAGGATATACAAAGCCTTTTTACCTCCAACAAAAATGTATTTTAAATTTTCCTTTATACTACCGATTTGGTCTCCCGGATATGGCAACGGAACTTCAATAATAAAATCAGAAATTTCAGAATCCAGATCAATATTTTTTAGCTGATCAATTTTGTATAAACCATGGAAAGTCCCCATCCAAAGAGCATTTTTTGTGTCAATTATCATTGAGCTAGCACCTACGCGTCCTGGGAATTTTTGATCTATTAACCATGTTTTTGCCGTGTCCCTAAATCTGTCATATAAAGCTATGCCCTGTGTTCCTCTTCCCATCCAAATCCTATGATCTTTGTCTTCTGCGATGGTGAGAATATTGTCCAAAAGCAGACCCTTGTTTTTATGAGTAATGTTTATTTTTCCTCCTAATTTATTTTCAAAAATATAAAGCCCTTTGCTTGCTGAGCCGAATGCAATATCTCCATTGGCCAACGAATTAAAATAAAATCCAGTTGTTTTCCTATCATCAATATACAAAGTGTTATATCTGCCATTTCTAATGTAACCAATCTTAGATTCTTCTCCAGTGAAAATAATGTCACCATTTGGCAAGGATAAAGCACCCGGCATTATTTTATATTTTCTAAGTTCTGGATCGATTGGTCTTCTTAAAGTAGTTTCATCCCAAAAGCACCAACCACTGTGATTGTATCCCCCAAACCAAATATTTCCCTTAGCATCTTCACCAATGCTGTGCAAACCCGAAACCATATTTTCGCTACTTTCAGGAAAATATCGAATATAGTTGTCTCTTTTATACAAGCCATGTGTTGTACCAAAAATCGACTTATTGTTTGAAGTTAGCACACATTGCTGGTAAATGCCATTGGGGTAAGTTGCATAGGGTTTTATGGTTCCGTCATGACTAAAAGAAAAAGCCATAAGATTTCCCTCAGGTGTTTCTTTTAAGTATTTTGGAAAAATTTTACCATTTATATCAAT
>CAZRLI010000423.1:0-1921 GCA_964600535.1 uncultured Steroidobacteraceae bacterium
CCTCGCCCGGCTTTTCCGCGTGGCTCGAGGGCGACCCCCTCGATGCGCAGCGCCTGCTCTACACGGCTGACGGCAAGCCGCGCATCAGCATCATCTCGATCGCGCACCTCTCCGATCCGGAGCGCATGTTCGTCGTCACGCTCGTGCTGAACGAGCTGATCGGCTGGATGCGCCGCCAATCGGGTACCTCATCGCTGCGCGCCATCCTCTACATGGACGAGATCTTCGGCTACTTCCCGCCGACTGCTTCGCCGCCGTCGAAGACGCCGATGCTCACGCTGCTGAAGCAGGCGCGTGCCTTCGGCGTCGGCTGCGTGCTCGCCACCCAGAATCCCGTCGATCTCGATTACAAGGGCCTCGGCAACACCGGGACCTGGTTCATCGGCCGCCTGCAGACCGACCGCGACAAGCAGCGCGTGCTCGACGGCCTCGAGAGCGCGCTGCCCGGCGGTGAAGCGGGCAGCCGCGCGACACTCGACAAGCTGATGAGCGGCCTCACGCAACGGGTCTTCCTGATGCGCAACGTGCACGACGACGCCCCGCTCCTGATGCAGTCGCGCTGGGCCCTCTCGTACCTGCGCGGCCCGCTCACCGGCCCCGAGATCGCGCGGCTGATGCGGGACCGGAAGGCCGCGGAACCTGGTGCGGCATCGCTCGATGCTGCCCCGGGGTCTCCCGCACGCCCCGCCGCAGCCGGCGATGCAGCGCGGGCTGCAGGCCAGGCTGGCCCAGGCGGCGCGCGACCCGCCCTGCCCGCCGACGTGCGCGAGTACTTCGTCACGGCGACGCGCGGCAACGGCGCGACCGAATACCGGCCGATGGTGATCGGTGCTGCAAAGCTGCACTACGTGGACGCTGCCCTGAAGGTCGACGCGTGGCGCACCCTGTCGCTGCTCGCCCCGCTGGCCGATGACGGAGCCGCGTGGGCGGAGGCGGGTCCCGGCAGCGCGCAACGGCCGCCGCTCGCCGAACGCCCCGAAGCCGACGCGCAGTTTGCGACCCTTCCGGCCGCAGCGCTGCGTGCACAGAACTACGCAGCCTGGGGCAAGGCGCTCGCCGCGCAACTCTATGAGGCGTCGCGCAGCGAGGTGTTCGTCTGCAAGGCGCTCGATCTCGCGTCGAATCCCGACGAAGCCGAGGGCGATTTCCGCGCACGCCTCGCGCACGCCGCGCGCGAGAAGCGCGATGCCGCGATCGAGAAGGTGCGCGACAAGTTCGCGGCGAAGCGGGCAACGCTCGCCGACCAACTGCGCCGCGCCGAGGAGCGCGTCGGCCGCGAGCGCGACCAGCTCACCGAGCGGCGGACCCAGACCGCGGTCTCGATCGGCTCGGCCGTGCTGGGCGCGCTCTTTGGACGCAAGGCCGTCAGCGCGAGCAGCGTCGGCCGTGCGGCCACCGCGCTGCGCACCGCCTCGCGCGTCGGGCGCGAGAAGGAAGATGTCAATCGCGCCGAAGACAGCGTCGAGGTGCTGAAGCAGCGGCTGGCGGAGTTCGATGCCGGGTGCGAGGCCGACCTGAAGGCGGCGGGCGACAGCTTCGAGCTCGCTTCGCTCGTGCTCGAACACCGTTCACTTGCGCCGCGCAAGGGTGACATCGCGATCGGCGAGATTGCGCTCGCCTGGGTGCCGTGGCGGCGGGGCGCCGACGGCTTTCCCGCCCCCGCATGGGGTGGCGACCCCGCCTGAAGGCAGCAGGCAGGCGACCGTCGCGCGGCCCGATCACTTGCCCACGGAGAACTGGATGCCATCCTTTGACGTCGCTTCCGAAGTGAACCTCCACGAACTGGCGAACGCGGTCGACCAGGCGAACCGCGAGCTCGCGCAGCGCTTCGACTTCCGCGACACGGGCGCGAAGTACGAACTCGAGGACCACACGGTCACGCTGCACGCGCAGGTCGAGTTCCAGCTGAAGCAGATGCTCG
>CAZRLI010000424.1:0-1919 GCA_964600535.1 uncultured Steroidobacteraceae bacterium
GGATGTTCGCGATGCGCTTGTTCGCCGCCGCGAGGCTCGCTGCTTCCGGCCGCGCGAGAAAGCCCGCCAGCGCGGCCAGTCGCGCGTCGAAGTCGAGCGGCGAGCGAGGAGTGGTCGCGAGCACGGCGTCGATCATCCCGGTCGTGTATCTGCTGCCTGGCTGCTCGAGGTAGTAGGCGCGCAGGCGCTCCGCGACGTACTCGTGGACCTCGGCGGCGGCCGCGGCGCTCCTGACCGGCTGCAACGCGACCGCCGCATCGATCAGCGCGCGCAGGTCGAGATCGATGCGCTTCTCGATCAGGATGCGCAGCACGCCGATCGCCGCGCGGCGCAGGCCGAACGGGTCCTTGGTGCCGGTCGGCTTCTGGCCGATCGCGAAGATGCCGGCGAGCGTATCGAGCCGGTCGGCGAGGGCGACGGCGGTGCCGGGCGTGGATTGCGGCAAGTCATCGCCGGCGCCTCGCGGCAGGTAGTGCTCGCGGATCGCCTGCGCGACCGGAGCGGGCTCGCCATCGGCGGCGGCGTAGTACGCGCCCATGATGCCCTGCAGCTCGGGGAACTCGCCCACCAGCGCGGTCAGCAGGTCGCACTTGGCGAGCGCTGCGGATCGCTGCGCCTGCAAGACATTCCAGCCAGCTCGCGCGCTAATTGTTTCAGCTAGTGACTCAATACGCTTGACCTTGGCGCCGAGCGAGCCGAGTTTCGCCTGGAAGGTGACGGCGTCGAGGGCAGGGAGACGCGCCGCCAGCGGTTCGCGGCGGTCCTGCTGCCAGAAGAACGCCGCATCCGACAGGCGGGGGCGGACGACGCGTTCATTGCCGGCGCGGACCGCCGCCGGCTCGCGACTTTCGATGTTGCTCACGGTGATGAACGCCGTGAGCAGTTTGCCCGCCGCGTCCTCCACGGCGAAGTAGCGCTGGTGATCCTGCAGCGTCGAGATCAACACTTCGCGCGGCAGTTCGAGGAAGCGCGCGTCGAAGTGCCCCGCCACCGGTACGGGCCATTCGACGAGCGCCGTCACTTCGTCGAGCAGCGCATCGCTCATGATCGCGCGGCCGCCGATTTCCCTGGCCTGCGCCTCGACGGCGACGCGGATCTTCTCGCGGCGCGCCGCGAAGCTCGCGATCACCTTGCCGCGGGTCGCGAGTACCTCGGCATAGTCGGCCGGTGCCGCGAGCGGCAGCGGCGCGGGCGCGTGGAAGCGATGGCCGCGCGTCGCATTGCCGGCCGGCACCTCGAGCAGCGCGGCGGGCAGCACCTGCGCGCCATACAGCAGCACGGTCCAGTGCACCGGCCGCACGAACTGGGCCTCGCCCGCCCCCCAGCGCATGCGCTTGGGGATCGGGAGCTTCTCGAGCGATTCGCGCACGATGCCGGGCAGCAGGTCGGCCGTGTGGGCACCGGCCTTGCGGCCGGCGTAGAAGAGGAACTCGCCCTTGCCTTCCCGGACGCGCGTCAGCTCCGCGAGCGTCACGCCGCAGCTGTCGGCAAATGCACCCGCGGCACGGGTCGGGTTGCCCGAGGCGTCGAAGGCGGCGTTCACGGGCGGTCCGCGACGGCTGATCTGCTGCTCGGGCTGGCGTGCAGCCAGCGCGCGCACCAGCACCGCAAGTCGCCGGGGTGTCGCGAAGGCCTCGACCGCGCCATGCGCGAGGCCGACGGCGGCGAGACCGTTCACGATCCCGTCGCGGAAGGCCGCTTCGAGGTCGGGCAGGGCCTTGGGCGGCAGTTCCTCGGTGCCGATCTCGACGAGGAAGTCGTGCGCGCTCATGCCGCGCCCCGCGAGCCGTCCGCAGCCGCCAGCAGCGGGAAGCCGAGCGCCTCGCGGCTGTCGTAATAGGCCTGCGCGACCCCGCGCGCGAGGGTGCGCACGCGCAGGATGAAGCGCTGGCGCTCGGTCACCGAGATCGCCTTGCGCG
>CAZRLI010000425.1:0-1905 GCA_964600535.1 uncultured Steroidobacteraceae bacterium
CCAGGTCGAGGCGACATGGTCCTCGCCCTTGATCGCCGCCGCCATCGCCCAGCCAACCGCCTGCGGGAACTGCGTCGCGAGGTTGCCGGAGATCGAGAAGATGTTGCCCTTGCGCCAGTGGTACATCACCGGCAGCTGGCGCCCCTTGCACATGTCGCGCGTGTTCGACAGCAGCTGGCACATCAGGTCCACCAGCGGCCGCCCGCGCACCATGTAGAGGCCCTGGTTGCGGTAGGAGGGAAACAGCATGTCGCCCGGGCGCAGCGCCATGCACTGCGCAACCGACACGGCCTCTTCGCCGTAGCTGCGCATGTAGAAGGAAATGCGGCCCTGGCGCTGCGTGCGCTGCATGCGCTCGTCGAAGATGCGCGTCAGCAGCATGTGCCGCAGGCCGGCCTGCAGCACCTCGACCTCGAGATGCGGATCCCAGGGACCGACGGCGCGATGCTCGTCATCGAGCACGCGCACCAGCCCGGTCGCGAGCGGCAGGGTCGCCTGCGCCGCCACCTTGATGTCGGGGCGCGGCTGCGCCCCGGCGGGCTGCAGCCGCAGATAGCTGAAATCCGCCGGGTCGCCCGGCCGGGCGGGCGGTTGTGGAACGTGCAGCCTCGAACGCGGACGATTCGCCATGTCGCGACTCCTTGACCCCGGCGGCACTATGCGCCGGCTGCCGGCTATGCGCATTGCAAACTGGATCGGTTGATCACAAAATACGGGATGTTATTTTCACAAAATACATGAGAATGAAATAAATGTCCCAAGCCGAGCTCGACCGCACGGACCTGCGGATCCTCGATGCCCTGCAGAAGGACGGCGCCCTCTCGGCGGCCGAGCTCGCCGAGCGGGTGGACCTGGCGGTCACGACCTGCTGGCGCCGCGTGCGCCGGCTCGAGGAACAAGGCGTGATCCGCCAGCGCGTCGCCCTGCTCGATCGCGAGAAGGTCGGCCTCGGCGTCACGGTCTTCGCGCACGTCAAGCTCGTGGCCCATGGTCGCGACAACCTCGTGCGCTTCGACCAGGCCATCCGTCGCCATCCCGAAGTCCTCGAGTGCTACACGCTGATGGGCGACTGGGACTTCCTGCTGCGCATCGTCGCCCGCGACATCAAGGCCTACGAGGCCTTCTTCCTCGACCAGCTCTCGAAGATCCCCGGCATCCAGTCGCTCAGTTCCTCGATCGCGATGACCGTTGTCAAGGAGACTACGCAACTGCCGCTCACGCTTCGCTAGCGACCGGGTCCGCGCAGGTCGAGGCGCAGCACGGTCGCGTCCTCCCGCCCGCCGGCCGCCTGGTAGTAGCCCCGCCGGATGCCTACCTGCACGAAGCCGAGCGACTGGTAGAGGCGGATCGCGGCCAGGTTCGAGGGCCGCACCTCGAGGAAGACGTCCTCGACGGCCGCTGCCGTGGCGAGCTCGATGAGGTGGCGTAGCAGCGTGCGGCCCACGCCCCGGCCGCGCACGCCCTCGCGTACACAGAGGTTGAGGATGTGCGCTTCACCCGCGCCGCTGCTCATCACGCCGTAGCCGACGAGCTCGAAGCCGAGCTCGACCACCCTGCACACATAGCCCACGCGCAGGCAGTCGCTGAAGATGCCCTCGCTCCAGGGGAACGGATATGACTCGCGCTCGAGCGCCGCCACCTGCGCGAGATCCCTTTCCGCCATGGGCCGCAACTCGACCCGCGGTATCCGCAAGTCATCCTGCGCGGCGGCCATCGATCAGGCTCCGTGCCAGCTTGAGGTCATCCCAGGCCTTGCGCTTCTCGCCGGGCGATCGCAGCAGGTAGGCGGGATGGTAGGTGACGACGAGCGGCGTGCCCGCCGGGCCGAAGTGGTGTGCATGCCCACGCAAGCGCGCCAGCGGCGCGTCGCTACCGAGGAGATTCTGCGCGGCGATGCGCCCCACC
>CAZRLI010000426.1:0-1905 GCA_964600535.1 uncultured Steroidobacteraceae bacterium
ACTACGCCTACAAGTACAACCGTGCGACCCAGGCGAGCCGGCAGCCGGGCTCGGGCTTCAAGCCGTTCCTGTACTCGGCCGCCCTCGAGAACGGCTTCACGCCCGCCTCCGTGATCCTCGATGCGCCGATCGTGATGGACGACCCCGATTCGGAAACCTCATGGCGGCCCGAAAACTCGAGCGGCGAGTTCTCCGGCCCGACCCGCCTGCGCGAGGCGCTCGTGCGCTCGCGCAACCTGGTCTCGATCCGCATCCTGCGCGACATCGGCACGCGCACGCTGATCGACTACGCGGCGCGCTTCGGTTTTCCGCGTGCCTCGATGCCGAACGACCTGACGCTCGCGCTCGGCACCCTGCAGGCGACGCCGCTCGAGGTCGCGACCGGCTTTGCGGCCTTCGCCAACGGCGGCTTCAAGATCGACCCCTACTTCATCGACCGCATCGAGGATGCCGCCGGCAAGGTCGTGTACCGGGCCGAGCCGAAGGAAGTGTGCACGCTGTGCGGCGCCCCGGCATCGAGCGGCGGCGCCCCGGTACTCGATGCGCCGGACGCGCTGCAGGCCGCGGCGTCGGTGCGCGGCGGCATCGACTTGCTGCCGAAGCAGCGCGTGGCCGAGCGCATCATCTCGGCGCAGAACGCCTACATCATGGACGACATCATGGCCGACGTGATCCGCCGCGGCACGGGGCGCCGCGCGAACGTGCTCAACCGCAGCGATATCGCCGGCAAGACCGGCACGACCAACGACTCGAAGGATGCCTGGTTCAACGGCTTCAACCGCAACCTCGTCGCGACCGTGTGGGTTGGCTACGACCAGGAGCGCTCCCTCGGCGAGGGCGAGGAAGGCAGCCGCACCGCCGTGCCCATCTGGGTGCATTTCATGCGCGAAGCGCTCAAGGCGCTGCCGCAGCACGCGCGGCCGCGGCCCGAGGGCGTGCTCGAGCTGCCGATCTCGCGCGCAACCGGCCAGCTTGCGACCGCCGACGATCCCGATGCGATGACCGAACTGTTCATGGCCGATCACCTGCCGGGAGGCAGCATCGACACGCAACCGGGCGCGGTGCCGGTGCCGCGGGAGGCGGCGGGCGGCGAGCCGATTTTCTGATCCGCGCCGCAGCGCACGGTGCGGCACGGCGGCGACTTGCTACACTGACCGGGCGATGAGCAGACACCAGCCCGCCCGCGCGGAGAACCTGCGGCGCGCGATTGCGCAGGAAGCCGCCCGCATCATGGCCGAGCACGGCATCCGCGATTTCTACGTCGCCAAGCGCAAGGCGGCCGAGCGCTACGGGGTATTCGACGGCGGCCTGCTGCCGAAGAACATCGAAGTCGAGGAGGCGCTCGCCGGTTACCAGCGCCTGTTCGGCGGCGAGTCGCACGCCGAGTCGCTGCAATCCCAGCGCAGTGCCGCGCTCGATGCGATGCAGTGGCTCGCCGAGTTCCAGCCGCGGCTCGTGGGCCCGGTGCTGGCCGGCACCGCCACGGCGCACGTCGACGTGCAGCTGCACCTCTTCGCCGATCGCGCCGAGACCGTGGCGCTCAAGCTGATGGACCAGGGCATTGCGCACGAGATCGGCGAGCGGCGCGTGAAGCTCAATGCCGGGCGCTTCCTCGCCTATCCCTCGATCCGTTTCGAGATGGACGGCGAACCGATCGAGGCGGTGGTTTTCCCGCGCGACGGCATCCGCCAGGCACCGGTGAGCCCCGTGGACGGCAAGCCGATGCGGCGGGCCGACACCGCCGAAGTCGAAGCGCTGCTGGCCGCGGAGCGCGGCTAGTCGCGGGGGCGCGGCTCAGCGCCTGGCGATATCGGTGTACTCGCGCCGCGTCGGGCCCGTATAGAGCTGCCGCGGCCGCCCGATCTTGTAGCCGGGGTCCGAGATCATCTCCTGCCAGTGCGCCAC
>CAZRLI010000427.1:0-1900 GCA_964600535.1 uncultured Steroidobacteraceae bacterium
CCGAAGCTTAGCGCTTCGAGTACTGCGGACCGCGGCGGGCCTTGCGGCGACCGACCTTCTTGCGCTCCACTTCGCGCGCATCGCGCGTGACGAAGCCGGCGGCGCGCAGCGGGCGGCGCAGCGTCTCGTCGTACTCGATGAGCGCGCGGGTGATGCCGTGGCGGATCGCGCCGGCCTGGCCGGTGATGCCGCCGCCCGACACGTGGGCCTGGACGTCGAAACGGTTGGTCATCTGCACGACTTCCAGCGGCTGGCGCACGATCATGCGGCCGGTCTCGCGACCGAAGAACTCATCGACCGGGCGCGCGTTGACCGTGATGCGCCCGGTGCCGGGCTTGAGGTAAACGCGGGCGGTGGCGGTCTTGCGACGGCCGGTGCCGTAATTCTGCGTGGCGGGCATCTTCTCTTCCTTCAGATCTCGAGCGGCTTCGGCTGCTGCGCGGCGTGCGGGTGCTTGCCGCCCGCGAACACATGCAGCTTCCTGAACATGTTCCGGCCGAGCGTGTTCTTCGGCAGCATGCCCTTGACGGCGATCTCGATCACGCGCTCCGGATGCTCCTTCAGGAGCTTCTCGAGCCCGATCGACTTGATGCCGCCGATGTAGCCAGTGTGGTGGTAGTAAATCTTGTCGGCGAGCTTGTTGCCGGTGACGCGGATCTTCTCCGCATTCACGACGACGAGGTGGTCGCCCATGTCGACGTGCGGGCTGTAATCGGCCTTGTGCTTGCCCTTGAGGCGATGCGCGAGCTGGGTCGCGAGGCGCCCGAGGGTCTTGCCCTCGGCATCGATCAGGAACCAGTCGCCGCGGACCTCCGCAGGCTTGGCAAAAACTGTAGTCATTTCAAGGATCTCCAACCGCCCACGCACGGCAAAGGGGCCGGCGGGCCCGAAAAAGGCCGGAAAGTGTACTCAAGCGGTCCCCGCTTTGCAAAACCGGCCAAGGCTGGCCCCGGGCCCTCTTTATAATGGCCGCCGAAATGGCCGCCTCCACCCCCATCGACGCCCTGCTGGCAGCTGCGGACCGGGCACTCCGGGCCATCTTCACCCCCCCGAGGGCGACCCGTCCTGCACCGGCCCCGGCCGACGACCGCGACTCGGGTGCCCGGGACCCGCTGTCCGCGCGGCTCATGCGCGTGAACCATGCCGGGGAGGTCGCGGCGCAGGCGCTCTATCACGGCCAGGCCCTGCTGGCCAAGGACGGTGCGACACGCGACTGGCTGCTCGAAGCGGCGCGCGAGGAGGCCGACCACCTCGCCTGGTGCGAGCAGCGCCTCACCGAACTCGGTTCGCGACCGAGCCTGCTGGCACCTTTCTGGTACGCCGGCTCGTTCGCGATCGGCGCGGCCGCAGCCGCGGTCAGCGACCGCGTGAGCCTCGGCTTCGTCGCGGAGACCGAGCGCCAGGTCGAGACGCATCTCACCGATCACCTCGAGCGCCTGCCGGGGGACGATGCGCGCAGCCGCGCAATCCTCGAGACGATGCGCGCCGACGAGGCCGCGCACGGCGCGCGTGCGCGGGCCGCCGGCGGCGTCGAATTGCCGTTGCCCGTGCGCGCGCTGATGCGCCACGCATCGCGCGTCATGACGCGCACGGCCTACTGGTTCTGATGGGCGCGGGCCATCGCGAAACTTGCGAGCGCGCGGCGATATGTAATACAAAGTGCGCGCGGGCCGCGCGGCCCGGGGGGAAAGCATGGAAGAGAACGTCAAGCCGTTGAGCGAAATACCCGCGATCAATCGCTTCCTGAGTTATTGCCGCATCCGCACGGTGCCCTCGAAGACCGTGATCATCCACGCCGGCGACCTGCCCGACGTGCTGTACTACATCATCAACGGCTCGGTCGAGGTGATGATCGAGGACGAGGAAGGCAACGAGATGGTGCTCGCCTACCTCAACAAGG
>CAZRLI010000428.1:0-1893 GCA_964600535.1 uncultured Steroidobacteraceae bacterium
AGCGCAACGTCCACGACGCGCCATCGCGCGTCTGCTTGCGCAGGTAGAGGCCATCGCCATCGCCCAGCAACAGCGGCTCCCCGGATCGGTGGGCCCGTTCCACCGCCAGCGCCGTGAGTTTCGAACGCCTCATCTCGCCCCCTTGCTCGTCGAATGTCAGCTACAGATCTAGCTACATCTCAGCTACCCGCCTAGCTACAAGTGTAGCCCGGAGCCGATTGGACGTTAGTGGACGAAAACGGTGAAAACAGCCAGAAACTCAATAGCTTGAAAAGATTCCCATGGACATCTGCGGACGTCCCGAAACCCTACTCGATGTTCTGCACCTGCTCGCGCATCTGCTCGATCAGCACTTTCATGTCGACGGCGATGCGGGTCGTGTCGAGGTCCTGCGACTTCGACGACAGGGTGTTGGCCTCGCGGTTGAACTCCTGCATCAGGAAATCGAGGCGGCGGCCCGCCGGCTCGCCGCCCGCGATGATGCGGCGCGTTTCCTCGATGTGGCCGGTGAGCCGGTCGAGCTCCTCGGCGACATCGAGCCGCTGCAGCAGCATCACGATCTCCTGCTCGACGCGGTCCTTGTCGACCTGCCCCTGCAGCTCCGCGAGGCGCTCGGCGAGCCGGTTGCGCACGCGCGCCTGCACCTCGGGCAGCCGCGCGCGCACCTGCGCCACGAGCGCCTCGAGACCGGCGCAGCGCTCGCCGAGCAGTTCGCGCAGGCGGACTCCTTCCCGGGCGCGCGCCGCCGCGAGTTCGCGCACGGTGGCGGCAAAGAGCGCGGCGAGCGCGCCCTTGAGGCTTTCGGCGTCGACCGGCGCCTCGCGGACCACGCCCGGCCAGCGCAGCACGTCGAGGGCATCGATCGAGTGCCGCTCGGGGAGCACGGCCGCGACTTCCCGCAGGCGCGCAACGAGGCGCGCGAGTGCGGCGTCATCGATATCGAGGCCGCGCGCCGCGCCCTCCGCCTCCCGCAGGTGAACCGTGCAGTCGACCTTGCCGCGCTTGAGGTCGCGGGCGAGCGCCTGGCGCAGTTCGCCCTCGCAGCCGCGCAGCTCCTCCGGCAGGCGGAACTGCGACTCGAGGAAGCGGTGATTGACGCTGCGCAGCTCGCAAGTGAGGCTGCCCCAGGGGCCCGTGGCCTCGCCGCGGGCAAAGCCTGTCATGCTGGTGATCATTGGATGGCGGAGTGTTATAAATCGCCGCCCCAGTTTAGCCAACGACGGAAGCCGCCGCTTGCGCATCGACTACGCCGAACTCAGCCTCATCGGAGCGCGCGACGACAACCAGGACCGCGTGGCCGCGGCGGTTGCCGAACACGCCGCGATGCTGGTCGCGGTCGACGGCATGGGCGGCCACGCCGATGGCGCGCGCGCGGCGGAAGTCACCACCAAGGTACTCGTCGAGGCGTTCTGGCATACGCCGCAACCGCTGTTCGACCCGATCGGCTTCCTGCTGGCCTCGCTCGGCCGCGCGCATGAAGAAGTCGTGCGCCTCGGCGCGTCGCTGCCGCTCGAGAATCGCCCGCGCGCCACCTGCGCCGTGTGCATCGTGCAGGGGGAATCGGCCTATTGGGCCCACGTCGGTGACAGCCGCGTCTACCACCTGCGCGGCCCCGCGGTCGCCGAGCGCACCCGCGACCACAGCCACGTCGAGTTCCTGCTGCGCGAGGGCGTGATCACGGCCGAGCAGGTGCTCAGCCACCCGATGCGCAATTTCGTCGAATCCTGCGTCGGCGGCGACCCGGTCCTGCCCGAGATGGCGGTCACCGGGCGGCGCCGGCTCGCGGCGAACGACCTGCTGCTGGTGTGCACCGACGGTTTCTGGGGCAATCTCGCCGACGACGACATCGCGCGCAGCCTGCCCGTGGGCGGCGCGCTGCGCGAGGACCTCGGC
>CAZRLI010000429.1:0-1889 GCA_964600535.1 uncultured Steroidobacteraceae bacterium
CCAGCTGCACTTCAGGAACAGGTCGACGTAGCGATCCGCCTCATCGGCCCGCTTCTCGAGCTGCGTGGTCGACTCACCGAGCCGCGACAGCTCTTCGGCGCCGTAGCGCACGCCCACCGGCGGCGGCACGCCGAGCAGGGCCTTCAGGCTGCGGTGGACGACGAGGTCCGGATAGCGGCGGATCGGCGAGGTGAAGTGCGCGTAGGCCTTGAGCGCGAGCCCGAAGTGCCCGATGTTCGCCGCCTGGTACTGCGCCTGCGGCATCGAGCGCACGACCAGGGACTCGACGAAGGGGCGCGCTGCGGAAGCGCCGAGGCGATGCGTGATCTGGCGGATGTCGCGCGGCGTCACGTTCTCGGGAATCTCGGCGGGAAACCCGAGCGCCGCGAGCGTGGAGAGCAGCCGGTCGAGCTTTTCCTCCTCGGGCCTGCCGTGTACGCGATAGAGCGTGCCGCAGCGCCGTTTCTCGAGCTCCTGCGCGACCGCGACGTTCGCGAGGATCATGCACTCCTCGATCAGCTTGTGCGCGTCGTTGCGTGACTTCAGCACGATGCCCTTGACCCGCTCTTCCCGGTCGATGTCGAAGCCCGCCTCGGGGGCATCGAAATCCAGGGCGCCACGCCGGTTGCGCGCCTTGACGAGCGCGCGATACAGATCCACGAGGGGCAATAGCCGCCCGACGAGCGCACCGACCTGTGCACGCGCCTCCGGCCGGCCCTCGAACAGGGCCGCGTATGCCACCGTGTAGGTCAGGCGCGCGGCGGAGTGCATCACGGCGGGATAGAAACGCGCCTCCCTCAGCTGCCCCTGCCCCGACACGATCATGTCGGCGGCGAAGCACAGGCGGTCGACCCGCGGCTGCAGCGAACAGAGGTGGTCGGAGAGCGCGGCCGGCAGCATCGGGATCACGCGCGTCGGGAAGTACACCGAGGTGGCGCGCCTCTGCGCTTCCTCGTCGAGCGCCCCGCCCGGGCGTACATAGTGGCTGACGTCGGCGATCGCGACGACCAGGCGGAAACCCTGCGGGTGCGGCTCGGCGTACACGGCATCATCGAAATCACGCGCATCCTCGCCATCGATCGTGACCAGCGGCAGCTGTCGCAGGTCGACCCGGCGCGCGGCTTCGGCGGGATCGACTTCCTCGCCCCAGCCCTCTGCCTCCATGCGCGCAGCCGCGGGGAACTCCGCCGGCAGCCCGAAGCGTGCGATGGCCGTCTGCGTGGACAGCTCGACCGGCCGGTCGGGGTCGAGCCGCTGGGTGACGCGTGCCTGCGCACCGCCCCTGGCCCCCGCATAGCGCGTGATCTGCGCGAGGATCCAGTCGCCGTGGCGCGCGCCGTTCAGGTCGCCCGGTGCGACCTGGCAGCGAAGCGCGAGTCGACGATCGGCCGAAACGGCCCACGCCGTGCGCCCCTCGATGTCGAGCGTGCCGAGGAAGGCACGAACGCCGCGTTCCACGACGCTGATGGCCTCACCCGAAAAGCGGCCGGTGCCGTCGCGCTTCACGGTGAGCCTGATGCGGTCGCCATGCATCAGCCCGGACATCGCAAAGGGGGGAATGAACACGGAGTCCGTCATGCCCTCGACGCGGGCGAAGCCATAGCCCGCGCGATGCGCGCTCACGGTCCCTTCGACCGGCCCTTTCGGCATCGGCCCGGAAGCCGCCTTGGGCGGCGCGCGGCGGCGGCGGGCCGGATGTGCAGCTCCCGCGGACCGCGAGCCGCGGGCTGGTTTGCGTGGTTTCTTCATCTGCATAGCCTAATTGACAGCGCGGAGACCTATGCGTAGATTTCGCGGCCCACTTGCCCAGGTGGCGAAATTGGTAGACGCACTAGCTTCAGGTGCTAGCGGGTAACACCGTGGAGGTTCGAGTCCTCTCCTGGGCACCA
>CAZRLI010000430.1:0-1887 GCA_964600535.1 uncultured Steroidobacteraceae bacterium
CAGTTTTCGCTCGACACGCTGCGCATGGTCGGCACGCTGAAGCTCGGCGGCCGCACCTACGGGCTCGTGCAGACGAAAGACGGCCTCGTGCATCGGGTCCTCCCTGGCAACTACATGGGCCAGGCCGAGGGCAAGGTGGTCGATATCGCCGCTTCGAAGATCGACTTGGTTGAAATCGTTCCGGACGGGCTCGGCGGGTACATGGAACGTCCCGCGTCGCTCGCCCTGAATGAGTGATCGGCAGGGAGAAAGTCAGAATGAACCGTAATTTCGCGTTCTCACCGGTGCGGAGCACGCTGATGTGGCTGCTGGCTGCATGCGTGCTCACGTTCGCAGGTCAGGCCGCATCCGCTGCCGATCCCGAGAATCGACTCGAGGCGGTGGATGTGCAGACATTGCCCGGGCAGGTAGTGCAGCTCACGCTGCGCACCTCCGGCCCGGCGCCGGAGCCGGTGGCCTTCACCATCGACAATCCGGCCCGGATCTCGCTCGACCTGCCGGGCACTGCGCTCGCGCTGGCAGCGCGTCGCATCGACGTGCACTCCGCGGGTGTCGATACGGTGCTTGCGGCCGAGGCATCGGGGCGCACCCGGCTCGTCGTGAACCTCGATCACATGCAGCCCTACACCACCCGTGTCGCCGGCAACGAGGTCGTCGTGACGATCGGCGCGGGCCAGGGCATCGCCGCGGCGCCGGAGGGTGGCAGCGTCGCATCGTCGTCGGTTGCCGCTGCACCGGTCGTGCGCGCGCTGCGCAGCATCGATTTCCGCCGCGGTACCGACGGTACCGGGCGCCTGATAGTCAAGCTCACCGATCCGCGCACGCCGATCAACGTGCGCCAGCAGGGCGACCAGATCGTCGTCGATTTCGCGGGCACCGAAGTGCCGAAGAACCTGATCCGCCGCTATGACGCCACCGATTTCGCGACCCCGGTCACCGGCTTCGACGTCGTGAAGGTCAATGACGGCGCGCGCATCGTCATCAACGGCTCGGGCAACTTCGAGCAACTCGCCTACCAGTCGGACGACCAGTATGTCGTGGAGCTGCAGCCTGCCCGCAAGGTCGCGGCCGAGGCCGATGCCAAGCCGACCTACACCGGCGAGCGGCTGACCCTCAACTTCCAGGACATCGAGACCCGCGCGGTACTGCAGCTGCTCGCCGATGCGAGTGGCCAGAACATCGTGGTGAGCGATTCGGTATCCGGCAGCGTCACGCTGCGCCTGCAGAACGTCCCCTGGGACCAGGCGCTCGATATCGTGCTGCGCACCAAGGGCCTCGACAAGCGTCGCCAGGACAACGTGATCATCGTGGCGCCGGCCGACGAGCTCGCCGCGCGCGAGAAGGCCGACCTCGCCGCGAAGAAGGACATCCAGGAACTCGCGCCGCTGCGCTCCGAGTACCTGCAGGTGAACTACGCGAAGGCGGGCGACCTCGCCGCACTGATCAAGTCGCAGGGCGGCTCGCTGCTCTCCGAGCGCGGCAGTGTCGCGGTCGACGAGCGCACGAACACGCTGCTGCTGCAGGATACGGCGGACAAGCTGGCCGACGTCCGCCGCCTGGTCGGAACCCTCGACATCCCGGTGCGCCAGGTGCTGATCGAGGCGCGCATCGTGGTCGTGAACGACGACTTCACGCGCGAACTCGGCGTGCGTGCCGGCTTCACCGGCATCGACGTCAGCAACGGCGGCACGCAGCTCGGCATGGTCAGCGGCAGCGCCGCGGCGACCGACACCGGCCTCGCCTCCGCGCTCGACAACCTGGCCAATGGCGGTGTCGTCACGCCGGTGGAGATCCCGACCGGCGCCGGCGCGGCAAACCGCTACAACGTCAACCTCCCGGTCGCGAACCCCGCCGGCCGCCTCGCGTTCATGCTGCTCGGCGCCGACT
>CAZRLI010000431.1:0-1871 GCA_964600535.1 uncultured Steroidobacteraceae bacterium
CCGAGGACCTCATCTACATGCTCGGGCGCAGCGGCATCGAGACCGGCATCGATCTCGACGCGCTGATCGAGACCGGCAAGTGGCTGCAGGAAACACTGGGGCGCGCCGTGCCGGGCATGCTCGTCAAGGCGGGCAATTTCCCGCGCGTCCAGCCGCCACAGGCCGCCTGAGCGCGACGCCCCGAGGCGACAGCCGCATGTAGGTGTTCACCGCATTGCGGACCCCGCGACGAGGTTCCAAACTCGGTCAGCCACGAGCGGCGCGCGTTCGCGCGCCGACAATTGCAGGAGTACACATGTCATATCGATTGGGTGTGGACGTCGGCGGCACTTTCACCGACCTGTTGCTCGTCCACGAGAAATCCGGCAGGACCTGGTCCGCGAAGGTGCCGAGCACCCCGGCCGACCAGTCGATCGGCGTGGTGAACGGCATGATGCGCGTCTGCGAGCACGCGGGGATCGATCCCGCGACCATCGTGCACGTCATGCACGGTACGACCGTCGCCACCAACACCGTGCTCACCGGTACCGGGGCCCGCTGCGGCCTCGTGACGACCAAGGGCTATCGCCAGGTGCTGCAGATCGCCCGATCGTTCGTGCCGGGCGGCCTCGGCGGCTGGGTCATCTACAACAAGAGCCTGCCGCTGGCGCCGCTCGCCTGCACCATCGAGGCCGATGAGCGCGTCAGCGCCAAGGGCGAGGTCGTGCACGCCCTCGACGAAGGCCAGCTGCGCAGCTCGCTGCGCGAGCTCAAGTCGAAGGACATCGAGGCGCTGACCGTCTCGCTCATCAATTCGTTCGCTAACGACACGCACGAGAAGCGGATCCGGGACATCGCGGCCGAAGAGCTGCCGGGGATCCCGGTATCGCTGTCGTCGGAAGTCGTACCCGAGATGCAGGAGTACGAGCGCACCGTCACGACCGTGGCCAATTCCTATGTGCGGCCGCGCGTCGAGCGCTACGTGCGCAACCTGAAGTCGAAGCTGTCGATCAAGGGCGAGGAGGTGAAACTGCACATCCTGCGCTCCGATGGCGGCCTCGCGTCGGCGAAGTCCTCCGAGGAGTTCCCGGTGAACCTGCTGATGTCCGGCCCGGCGGGCGGCGTCACGGGTGCCGTGTGGGTCGCGTTGCAGTCAGGTTTCCCGAACCTGCTGACGGTCGATGTCGGCGGCACGTCGACCGACGTGGCGCTGATCCAGGGCGGCGAGCCGCGCCTGCGCCGCGAGACCACGGTCGGTGACGTCACGGTACGGGCGTCCTCGGTCGACATCCGCACCGTCGGTGCGGGCGGCGGGTCGATTGCCCACGTGCCGCAGTTGACCGGCGCACTGCGCGTCGGGCCGCAGAGCGCAGGTGCCGACCCGGGACCGGCCGCGTACAACCGCGGTGGCAGCGAGCCGACCGTCACCGATGCGAACGTGGTCCTGGGCTACATGCCGGAGGGCCAGAAACTCGGCGGCGACATGGTGCTCGACCGCGAGCTCTCCGGCAAGGCGGTGCAGAAGATCGCCGACTCGCTCAAGCTCAGCCGCAAGGATGCCGCACTCGGCATCTACAACATCGTCAACGAGAACATGGTGGGCGCGCTGCGCCTCGTGTCGGTCGAGCAGGGTTACGACCCGCGCGACTACGCGCTGATCGCCGTCGGCGGGGCCGGCCCGCTGCACGCGAATGCGCTGTCGCGCCTGCTCGGCTCGTGGCCCTCGATCATCCCGCCCGGCCCGGGCGTGCTCTGCGCCCTCGGTGACGCGACGACGGCAGTGCGCGACGAGCGGGCCCGCACTTACGTGCGCAAGTTCTCGGAAACGAGCGCCCGGGAGATCGCCAAGATCATGCGCAGCCTCGCGGCGGACGCCGCCGAGTCACTCGAGC
>CAZRLI010000432.1:0-1859 GCA_964600535.1 uncultured Steroidobacteraceae bacterium
GACGACGATCGGCGCGCGCTGCGCACGGACCCAGCCGGGATCGAAGCTCGCCTTCGTGAAGGTCGCGTAGGCGGCGGTCGGAATGCGGTGGCGGCGCAGGAATTCCTTGGTGAAGGCCTTCGAGCCCTCGAGCTGCGCCGGGGC
This sequence comes from uncultured Steroidobacteraceae bacterium, assembly GCA_964600535.1. Taxonomy (GTDB): domain Bacteria; phylum Pseudomonadota; class Gammaproteobacteria; order Steroidobacterales; family Steroidobacteraceae; genus CADEFQ01. The sequence goes on from CAZRLI010000432.1 coordinate 145, forward strand.
GCGGCGCGGGCCGAAGCAGCGCAACCCCGCGGCTGCGAAGGCATCCACCACGCCGATGACGAGGGGTGCCTCGGGACCGACGATCGTCAGCCCGACCCGCTCGTTGCGCGCGAGCCCGACGAGCGCCCCGATATCGTCCGCGGCGACCGGGACGTTGCGCAGCTTCGGCTCGAGCGCGGTGCCGGCGTTGCCGGGGGCCACCAGCACCTCCGTGACGCGCGCCGACTGCGCGCACTTCCAGGCCAGCGCGTGTTCGCGCCCGCCGCCGCCGATGACCAGGACCTTCACGGGTGCCCGCCGCGGCTCAATGCCGGAAGTGCCGCAGGCCGGTGAACACCATCGCGATGCCGTGCTCGTCGGCCGCCGCGATCACCTCGCTGTCGCGCATCGAGCCGCCCGGCTGGATCACGGCCGCGACGCCGTACCCTGCGGCGATGTCCAGGCCGTCGCGGAACGGGAAGAAGGCGTCGGAGGCCATCACGGCGCCGCGCACCTCGAGTTTTTCGTCCGCCGCCTTCATCGCGGCGATCCGGGTGGAGTACACGCGGCTCATCTGCCCCGCGCCGACGCCGATCGTCATGTGGTCGCGCGCGAACACGATGGCGTTCGACTTCACGTGCTTGCAGACCGTCCAGGCAAACAGGAGGTCGGCGACCTGTGCGTCGGTCGGCGCTCGCCGCGTGACGACCTTGAGGTCCGACGCGCCCACGACGCCATGGTCGCGGCCCTGCACGAGCAGCCCGCCGTTGACGCTGCGGTATTCGAGCTCGCTGCCGGCCGAGCGGCCGAAATCACCGACCGCCAGCACCCGCACATTGGCCTTCTTCGCGAGCACCGCGCGGGCCCCGGCCGAAACGGACGGCGCCGCGACCACTTCGACGAACTGCCGGTCGATGATCGCCGCGGCGGTCGCTGCATCGAGCTCGCGATTGAAGGCGATGATGCCGCCGAAGGCCGAGGTCGGATCGGTGCGATAGGCCTTCTCGTAGGCCGCGAGCGGCGTTTGCGCGCTCGCGACGCCGCAGGGATTGGCGTGCTTGACGATCACGCAGGCCGGCGCCGCGAATTGCCGCACGCATTCGATGGCGGTGTCGGCATCGGCGATGTTGTTGTAGGAGAGTTCCTTGCCCTGCACGACGCTCGCCGAGGCCACCGACGCGCCGCGGCCGGCGACATCGCGGTAGAAGGCGCCCGACTGGTGCGGGTTTTCCCCGTAGCGCAGGTCGCGCACCTTGTCGAAGACGAGCGGCAGGGTCACGGGGTAGGGATCGGCCGCGCTCTCGCGGGCGAGGAGGTAGCTCGACACCATCGTGTCGTAGCGCGCCGTGTGGGCGAAAGCCTTGGCAGCCAGCCGCGAGCGCGTATCGATGCTGGTGCAACCGCCGTTCGCCTCGAGTTCGCCGAGCACCTGGGCATAGTCTGCCGGATCGACCGCGACGGTGACCGACTCGTGGTTCTTCGCCGCGGCACGCAGCATCGCCGGGCCGCCGATATCGATGTTCTCGATGGCCTCGTCGTAGGTGCAGTTCGGTCGCGCGACGGTTTCGGCGAACGGGTAGAGGTTGACGACCAGCAGGTCGATCGGCGGGATGTCGTGCAAGTGCATCACGGCGTCGTCGACGCCGCGCCGCCCGAGCAGGCCGCCGTGGATGCGGGGATGCAGCGTCTTGACGCGGCCATCCATGATCTCGGGAAAGCCGGTGTATGCGGATACC
>CAZRLI010000433.1:0-1857 GCA_964600535.1 uncultured Steroidobacteraceae bacterium
GCGAAGATGTTGAGCGAGGCGCCCGCCTGCTCGAAGCCCGCCCAGAACATCGCGCAGGCGATGAAGAGCGCGAGCATGACGAGGACGCGCTTGCGCTCGACCGTCTCGAGGCCCGCGAAAAACAGCATGTAGGCGAAGTAGCCGGCCGCGAATGCGCTGATCACCCAGAAGGAATTCTCGAGGAGATCGACGGGATCGATGTGGATGTAACCGCCGATGGCGCCCAGCACGATGGCGACGATCGCGCCGACCACCGCCGCGACGCTCCACCAGGCGCGCTTCGTGGCGGCGGGATCGGCATGCGACATGCCGGGATCGACGCCGGCATGCCCCAGGTAGTGGCGCGTCAGCGCGAACTGCACGAGGCCGAGCAGCATGCCGATGGCAGGGGCCGCGAAACCCATGCGCCAGCCGTAACGCGCCGCGAGGATCGGCACGATCGAGGAGCCGAGGAAGGCGCCGACGTTGATGCCCATGTAGAAGATCGAGAAGCCGGCGTCGCGCCGCGAGCCACCTTCCGGATAGAGCTGCGCGACGATCGCGCTGATGTTCGGCTTCAGGAGCCCGACGCCGAACACGATCAGCATCAGGCCGAGGAAGAAGAGCTGTGTCGAGCCGGTGGCGAGCAGGCCGTTGCCTACCATGATCAGGATGCCGCCCCACCAGACGGCGCGCTGCGCGCCGGTCAGGCGGTCGGCGATCCAGCCGCCGGCGAGCGACAACAGGTAGGTGCCCGAGATGTAGAGACCGTAGATCGCATTGCCGGTGCGGTCGTCGATGCCGAGGCCGCCTTCGTCGATCGTGGCAACCAGGAACAGCACGAGGATCGCCCGCATGCCGTAGTAGCTGAAGCGCTCCCACATCTCGGTGAAGAAGAGCGTGGCGAGTCCCCGCGGATGGCCGAAGAAGGAACGGCTGGTATCCCCCGCAACCACAGTCGTCGACATTGAATCGGCCATTTCGAGGCTCTCTTGTGAGTGGCCGGCGCCGCGCGCCGTAATGGCGCGGGAGTGTGGACCAAGTCGCCGGGGAGCGGCAAGGCGCGGCGGCGCGGCCTTGCCCTGCGTGGCCTTATGGTGAGTCTGGCGAATCCTGCCGGCTGTCGGCGCGGCGCATCTTCTGCATGATCCGCGCCATCACGAGGCCGCCCTCATAAAGAAGGTACATCGGGATCGCCATGATGCACTGGGAAATCGCGTCGGGAGGCGTCAGGAAGGCGGCGACCACGAAGATGCCGATCAGCACGTAGCCGCGTGCCTGCACCAGCTTCTCGACGCTCACGAGCCCGGCGAGCACGGCGAGCACCACCGCCACCGGCATCTCGAAGGCAACCCCGAAGGCGAAGAACATCGTCAGCACGAAGTCCATGTAGCTCGAGATGTCGGTCATCATCGTGACGCCGGCGGGCGTCGTCTTCGCGAAGAAGTCGAACATCACCGGGAACACGGCGACGTAAGCGAACGCCGTTCCGATGTAGAACAACAGGATCGATGAAATGAGCAGCGGCATGCCGAAGCGCCGCTCGCGGCGGTAGAGGCCGGGCGCGACGAATGCCCAGGCCTGGTAAAGCACGACCGGCATGGCCACGTACAGCGCCACGAAGAACGCGAGCTTGAACGGTGTCATGAACGGCGAGATGACGCTGGTCGCGATCAGCGTCGCGCCCTTCGGCAGCTTCTCCAGCAGCGGCTGCGCGAGGAACGTGAACAGCTCGTTCGAGTAGATCGCGCAGGGCACGAACACGATGATCACCGCGATGAAGGCGCGCAGCAGGCGATCACGCAGCTCGAGCAGGTGCGAGATCAGCGTGCCCTCGGCGAGTCGTTCAGGTTCCTCGCTCATGGTCCGCGGCGGGGG
>CAZRLI010000434.1:0-1854 GCA_964600535.1 uncultured Steroidobacteraceae bacterium
GGTAGTCCCGTGGCCATCGCTTAACCTCCCAACTGAGCCACGACGCTGAGCTGTTCAAGCGGCATCGGGTATCGTTTCGGCATTTTGACATCGACTCGCGCGGGCTGCTGCGGGTTGCGCTCGACTTGCAGCGCGTCCACAAGCCCCGATGCACCGTCGAACCAATCCAGCGCATCCATTGCGAACATCTCAGCGCCCACCGCGGCTTTGAGTGCGTCCGTGGTGGTCACAAACTCGGTGTTGGCTTCGCCGTAGGCCTTTAGCGTCTTGCCTTGAATGACTTGCGCCATTGCGACCAGCAACCGATCGCGCACTGCCAAATCCGTCAGCATGAAGCCCCAGAACGCATATCCGCGATCAATCGTCGCGCTTGGCTTGGCCGACGTGCGACCGCTAACAATCGCAAGCTCGCCGCTGTCATTGGTCCGCAACGGAGACACAAAGTAGGATGCGATTGCTGCGTTTGTGTCGCTGTCCGTAGGTCGTACCGATGGGTGCGGCAGTAGCCACGGAGTGCGCGCGTCGGTGGTGATGACCTGTCCCGCGTAGTTGAACGGCGGGTAGCTGATGTTTTTGGCAATGATCGCCGCATTACGCGCAGCCAGATCGCCCGCCGGCATTGGATTGGACCGCGACCACACCGGGAACGTCAGCGGAGTCGTGGTCAGGTTGGGACTCGTGCCAGTATGCACTGCGCCCACGTAGGCCAGCCCGCCCGTGTGACCCCACAGCAAGATTTGACCCTTGTTTTGCCCCATGCCGCCGCCGTTTTGAGTGATCAGAGACGTGGCAATGGTTCCCATCACGCCATAGTCGGTGATGGTGCCAACCTGAGTGACTCCCGCCGCCGTGATGTTTGCCGCCTGACCGGTAAAGTCAGTGACCCACAGCCGGAACACCTGCGACGCTGCCAAATTGGTCAGCACGGTCGCAAGAGACGGAGATGACGACGACGGCAGACCACTTGCAGCCGTTCCCCATGCCGGTGACATGGTTTGAGTGATGGTACTGGTGATTTCCGCGCATAGGAAGTTAAGCGGGCGATCTTCGACGTAATACAATGTCACGTCGCCAGTCTTGACGGTCGGCTCCGCAGCTTTCAAAACCGTCGCATTGCTGGCATTGATCGCCGTGGTCAGCGCCGTGCTTGTCGTGGTAGCGGTGTCCAGGTTGGCAATGCTGATGCTCACTGACCAGTCTTGATAATTGCGAACAGTCAGCACGCCAGCGCCCGACGATGCACCGGTCACCGACAGGACACCAGGACTTGCCGCAAGCCCCATCGCAGCCGAGGAGAACCGCACCGCCACTGAAAAATCTTGTCCGGCAAGCGCCGCGACTCGCGACGTGAGCACAATCTGACCGCCGCTGTATGTCGCAGTACAGGGCAGGAAATCTTGATCTGCCTGAATTTGCGCCACCATGTCTTGCATGATGGTTGCAAACGTCGCACCGTTGGCGATCGTGCTGTCGTACTGCTTGCCAGCAACCCACATGGACCAATAGCCAGCCGCAGCCGCGCCCGTGGCAACTGAGCCGGTTACTGCGCCGGTTGGAGCCTCAAGCACCTTGACGAATTTGGTCTGTGCGGTACCGCTGGGGGCGGACATCGGCATAAACCACGTCTCAGCGCCGACGTTGGCACCTCCCGCGGCGCAGAACGCACGGAAGTAGCGATGCAGACCCGACCCGGTGCCGCACTTGGTGATCACGTCATCCTCTGACAGACCACGAAACAGAGTGCCAGCCGCAGCCGTGCCCGCGCTGGTCTTGTACGACAAAAACAGCACACGGGTCGGTGCCTGGGTCGGCGCTGCACCTACCAGCGAAAGATAGACGTACACGCCCGGAAGT
>CAZRLI010000435.1:0-1851 GCA_964600535.1 uncultured Steroidobacteraceae bacterium
CGCCGACACCTGGCGGGTCGGGGCGAGCCCGCCGAGCTTCGACAAGCAGTTCGTGCGCGACTACCTCGAATCCATCGCCTGGGACAAGACGCCGCCCGCGCCCCGGCTGCCCGCGGAAATCATCGCGCGCACCAGCGAGAAATATCGCGAGGCGCTCGCGCGCATCACCGGCCCGGCGCGCTGAGCGCCCAGTCGCGCACCAGGGCATGGATGGCGCGCACGCCGTCGGTGAGCGCGGCGGGGCCCGGCTGCAGGATGATGGATGATTTCACCTCGTGGAGCCGGCCCGAGCGCACGGCGGGAACGCCTGCCCAGCCGGGCCGCTCGCGCACCCGCTCCGGCCTGAACTTCTTGCCGCACCAGGAACCCATGATCAGATCGGGCGCGCGCCGCGGCACTTCGAGCGGGTCGGCGACGATGCGGTCGCGGCCGAGCGGCGCGCAGGCCAGTTCCGGGAAGCAGTCGTCGCCGCCGGCGATGCCGATCAGCTCCGACACCCAGCGGATCGCCGAGATCTGCGGCTCGTCCCATTCCTCGAAGTAGACCCGCGCCCGCCGTGGCAGCGCGGCCGCGGACTCGCGCACCTGCGCAAGCCCCGATTCGAGGCTGGCGACCAGCGCCTGCGCCTTTGATTCGCAACCGATCATGCCGCCGAGCACGGCGATGCTGCGCAGGATGTCGGCGATGCTGCGCTGGTTGAAGACATGCACTTCGATGCCGCGACGGACCAGGTCGGCCGCGATGTCCGCCTGCAGGTCCGAAAAACCGAGCACCAGGTCGGGCGCAAGATCGAGGATGCGGTCGATCTTCGCCGAGGTGAAGGCCGACACCCGGGGCTTCTCGCGTCGCGCACGCGGCGGCCGCACCGTGAATCCGGAAATGCCGACGAGGCGGCGGTCCTCGCCGAGCAGATACAGCGTTTCCGTGGTCTCCTCGGTCAGGCAGACGATCCGCGCGGGATAGGCAGGCATGCGGCACAGGATAGGGCGAATGGCGCACAGCGAACAGCTGGCGGCCCGCGTGCGTCGCTGCACGCCAGCGGACGCCGGCCGTGATCCGTTCGCTGTTCGCTGCGCGCCGTTCGCTGTAGTCTTCCCGCCCATGTGGATCCGCGCGTGGGGCTTCCTCGACCGCTGGCTTTTCGGCCCGCTGTCGCTCTCTTCGCGACCCGTCGGCTGGCTGCTGCGCCTGCTGCGCTATCCATACGCGGTGCTCCGCGACCTGTCGCAGGGGCAGCTCAACCTGCGCGCGATGGGCCTCGTCTACGCGACCTTCCTGTCGGTCGTCCCGCTGCTCGCCTTCAGTTTCGCGATCCTCAAGGGCTTCGGCGCGCACCGCGACCTCGAGCCGATCATCTACGAGTTCTTCCGCCCGGTGGGCGCGGCAGCCACCGAGATCACCGCGCGCATCATGCAGTTCGCCGACAACGTCAGCACCGGCATCGTCGGCTCGGTCGGCTTCGCGCTGCTGCTGTGGACCCTGATCGGCACGATCAAGAAAGTCGAGGACAGCTTCAACTACGTCTGGCACGTGGAACAGCCGCGCAGCTTCGCGCGCCGCATCACCGAGTACGTGACGCTGCTGATCGTCGGACCGCTGCTGCTGGTCGGATTCCTCGGCCTCGCGCACCGTGCGCTCGGCAGCGAGCCGTGGCAGGTGATCTCGCACCTGCCACTGCTGCGCAGGCTGATCGGGCTGGCGACCGGGCTCGAGCCCTATGCGATGGTCACCGCGATCTTCACGCTCGTCTACATGTTCGTGCCGAACACGCGCGTGCGCTGGCGGCCGGCGCTGATCGGCGGCGTCACGGCGGGCATCCTCTGGGCCGCCGTCGGCACGATCTTCACCGCC
>CAZRLI010000436.1:0-1845 GCA_964600535.1 uncultured Steroidobacteraceae bacterium
ACGCCCACTTCACCACCGGCACCGGCTCCGGCCAGCCCGAGGGCGTCGTCACCGGGGCCACTACGGCCGGCACCACAGCCGCTGCTGGCGCCGTCACTTACGCCGAACTCCTCACCCTCTTCCATAGCGTCGATGTCGCCTACCGCAACGCTGCGCAATGGATGATGAACGATAGCTCGGTGAAGCTGCTAAAGGCGCTGGAAGACACCGAAGGCCACCTGATCTGGTCGCCGGGCCTCGCCACGCGGGAGCCGGACACGATCATGGGCAAGCCCTACGTGATCAACAACGATGTGGCAGCCGTGGCGGCCAACGCCAAGGGCGTCCTCTTCGGAGACTTCGCCAACTACTACATCCGTGACGTGAAGGATGTCACCATCCTGCGTCTGACCGAGCGCTATGCCGACTATCTCCAGGTTGGCTTCATCGCTTTCAGTCGGCACGATGGGGCGTTGATCGATGCAGGGCAGCATCCTGTGAAGTATCTGACGCAGCACGCTTGAGGATGACGCAGAGTGACACCGACCGACACGGACGGACATGGACGAAATGGACGGACATGGACGAACACGGCCGGTCGGTTTCTGAACGCGTAGGAGTTGAACAACTATGGACAATCTGAGTAAGACGGCGGTTTTTAGCATCGAGGCGCTGAAGAGCGCGGACGACGAGACGCTGACCGGGGCCGGCGTGGATATGGCCGGCTTCGACAGTGTGGTTTTCGTGGTCGGAGCGCTGGAAGGCGAGGCGCTGGATTTCAGCATCAAGGCGCAGTCGGCGGCGGCCAGCAATTTCAGCGATGCGGCTGACCTGGCCGGGACGGCGACGGCGTTTGCGACGACGATCCCGGCCAAGGGGTTGGCGGTGTTGGAGATCCGGCAGCCGGCCGAGCGGTATGTGCGGGCCGTGGTGACGGTGCCGAACGCGGGCGCGGCTACGCCGACGTTCTGCGTGGCGATCAAGTACAACGGCAGGACCTTGCCGCAGGCTAATAGCGGCGAGCTGCACACCACCCCCGCAGAAGGGACCGCCTGATCCGTCTCCATTGGGTCTGCCAGCTTCGCCAGGTGGATCCTACAACAGCCCCAATCCTTCGACGGGGCTCAGGACAAGCCTCCCACCACCATGCTTCTCCGCCTCCGCCACCCTCTGATGGTAGACGGCATCGACCATCCTGCCGGCGACCTGGTCAACGTTAGCGACCAGGTCGCCCAGGAATGGATCGGCCAGGGCCTGGCCGCACCGGCGGCGCCCGCGGCCATCGAAACGGCCACCCTGGCCGCCCCACCCAACGCCGCCGCGCCAGCCCAACGCCGCAGGCCCGGCAAACCCGGCAAACTTTAGCCGCCATGTCCCTCCCCCTCACCCTGGCCGTCGCCCCCGCCGAAGAACCGATCACGCTCACCGAAGCCAAACTACAGGCGCGTGTGGAGGTCTCTACCGACGACACCCTGATCACCGCCCTGATCACCGCCGGCCGCGAGCTGATCGAGGAACAAACCTGGCGCGCCCTGATCACCCAACGCTGGGACTACTATCTGGATGTCTGGCCAGCCGGTGACACCATCATCCTGCCCAGGCCGCCCTTGCGCTCCATCGTTACCTTTGAGTACACCGACCAGGCAGGAGCGACGACGGCCATCAGTGCATCGGACTATGTCGTCGATGTGGCAAGCGAGCCGGGGCGACTGCGGTTGAAAGGCACTGCGACCTGGCCCAGCGCCACGTTACGCGAGCTGAACGGCGTGCACATCCGGTTCGAGGCCGGCTACGGAGCGGCGGCCGCCGTCCCCACCCGCTACAAACAAGCCCTGAAGCTCCTGGTCGGCCACTGGTATGAAAACC
>CAZRLI010000437.1:0-1837 GCA_964600535.1 uncultured Steroidobacteraceae bacterium
GAATTCTTCATGAAGGAGGTCGCCGGCGAATTGCACCGGCCGGCCGCCGGGAATGCCGCGGTCGCGCCCTCCTGGCTCGCTTGGAGTTCCGGCGGCGCCTACGGCCTGTCGGGCGGCGCGTCGCGTGTCGACTTCATCGCGCGTGCCGCGGACTTCGCGCTCACGCGACCCTGGCACATGCCGATCTTCGACGGCGCGATCGACATCCACACGCTCGCGGTCAGCGACATGGGCGCGCCCGCCATGAGCCTGCGCTTCGATGCCGACATCGACCCCATCAGCATGCCGCCGCTGTGCAAGGCCTTCGGCTGGCCGGAGTTCTCGGGGCGCATCGGCGGGCGCATCCCGGGCGTCGAGCTGCGCGGCAACGAACTCACGGTGCAGGGCGACATCGAAGCGAGCGTATTCGACGGCACGTTCGTCATGAGCGGGCTGCGCCTCGTGGACCCGCTCGGCAAATGGCCACGGCTGTTCGCCGACGTGCGCGGCCGCAACCTCGACCTCGGGCTGGTCACGCGCACCTTCGCGGTCGGCTCGATCACCGGCCGGCTCGACGCCGACATCCTCGGACTCGAGCTGTTCGGCTGGACGCCGGTCGCCTTCGATGCGCGGCTGGAGACCGCGCAGGGCGATCGCTCGCGCCATCGCATCAGCGCGAAGGCCGTCAAGGAACTGTCGAACGTCGGCGGCGGGGGCGGCGGGGTCGCGCAGGCCCTGCAGTCGGGCGTGCTGCAATTCTTCGACGAATACAGCTACGACCGCATCGGCATCCGCTGCCGCCTCGCCAACGACGTCTGCCTGATGTCGGGCGTGGAGCCCGCCGCCAACGGCTACTACATCGTCAAGGGACGGGGCCTGCCGCGGATCGACATCATCGGCAACCAGGGGCGCGTCAACTGGCCGCAGCTCGTCGCGCAGATCGTTTCGGGCCTCAATGCGCAGGACGTGGTCGTCGAATAGCGTGGCGGGTACACTGGTTCAGGCGGCGTTCACGCGCCTGCCGGACAATGGTCACGTGACTCGGGAGGGATCCATGCGGAAGGTCGTACTGCCCTGCAAACTCGCGCTCGCCAGCCTGCTGTTCGCGGCGTGCGTCACCATCAACGTGTATTTCCCCGCGGCCGCCGCCGAGAAGGCCGCCGACCAGATCATCGACCAGGTCACGGGCTCATCGCCCGGCAACGGCGGCAAGTCCCCGCCGCAGACCCGCAACGAGCCGGCGCCCGACAGCCTGCTGCGCACCGTCGCCGCGGCGGTCCTCGAGGGCCTGGTGCCCGCTGCGCACGCGCAGGGCAACGCCAATCTCGACATCGATTCTCCCGAGATCCGCGCCATTACCGCCTCGCTGACCCAGCGCTACCAGCAGCTCGAGAAGTACTTCTCCTCGGGCGCGGTGGGCCTCACGGCCAATGGCCTGGTCGAAGTGCGCGACCAGGGCGTGGTGCCACTGCCGGAGCGCGCCACGGTCAAGCGCCTCGTCGCCGAAGACAACACCGACCGCAGTGCACTCTATGCGGCCATAGCGCGGGCCAATGGCCATCCCGAGTGGGAAGCCGACATCCGCCAGACTTTCGCACGCCGCTGGATCGCCCGCGCCCGGGCCGGCGTCTATTACCAGGACGGCGGCGCCTGGAAGCAGAAGTAGCACCGGCCGGCCGCGATTGAATTGCCGGCGGCCCCGGGGCTGCCGGCCACATGACCATGGCCCTCGACGCACACGCGATCGCCGTACTCGTCCTGACGGCATTCGCGTTCGTGCTCTTCGCCCGCGACGACCTGCCGATCGAGACCTCGAGCCTGCTGATCGTCACGCTGCTCGCGGCCGGCTTCATCCTGT
>CAZRLI010000438.1:0-1837 GCA_964600535.1 uncultured Steroidobacteraceae bacterium
GTCGTCGTAGCCGAAGACCGGCAGCGATCGCAGGACCGTGAGGCCCGGCGTGTCGCGCGGCACGAGCACCATCGACTGCTGGCGATGGCGCGAGGGGTGTCGCGGATCGGTCTTGCCCATGACGATCAGCAGCGCGCAGCGCGGGTCAGGCGCACCCGACGTCCACCACTTGCGCCCGTTGATCACGTATTCGCCGCCATCGCGCACGATCGAGGTCTCGATGTTGGTGGCGTCGCTGGAGGCGACGCCGGGCTCCGTCATCGCGAAGGCGGAGCGGATGCGGCCCTCGAGCAGCGGCTCCAGCCAGCGGCGCTGCTGCTCGGGCGTGCCGTAGCGCTCGAGTACTTCCATGTTGCCGGTGTCGGGGGCGGAACAATTGAAGACCTCGGCCGCCCAGGGCACGCGGCCCATCAGCTCGCACAGGGGTGCGTACTGCAGGTTGGTGAGGCCCGGGCCGCGGGCCGAATCCGGCAGGAACAGGTTCCAGAGGCCCTGCGCGCGGGCCTTCGGCTTCAACTCGTCGATGATGCGCGTCGGCTGCCAGCGATCACCCTGCGCCACCTGGGCGTGGAACTCGCCCTCGCGCGGAAGGATGTGTTCGTCCATGAAGGCCGCCAGGCGCGCCAGCAGCTCCTGCGTCCGTGCGTCGTAGTCGAAGTCCATGGCATTCCACCCGGTCAGGCGATGAGGTAGCCGCCGTCGACGTTCAGTGCAACGCCGGTCGTGTAGCTCGCGGCCGGCGACACCAGATAGAGCACGGCGCCTGCCATCTCGTCGGGCTGCGCGACGCGGTTCATCGGTATGTGGGGGAGCACCTTGTCGAGTACGGCCGGATTGCGCGTGAGCGCCGCGGCGAACTTCGTGTCGGTGAGGCCCGGCAGCAGCGCATTGACGCGGATGCCCTGCGCGGCGCACTCGCGCGCGAAGGCCTTGGTCATCGCGATGACGGCGGCCTTGGTGATCGAATAGACACCCTGCAGCGGGCCCGGGATCACCCCGTTGATCGAGGCGACGTTGACGATGCTGCCGCCGCCGCCCCTTGCCATCAGCTTTGCGGCCGCCTGCGACATGAAGAAGCAGCCGCGGATGTTGACGTCGACGGTCTTCTGGAACGCCGCCGGGTCGATCGCGGTGATCGGCCCGAAGTGCGGATTGGTCGCGGCGTTGTTGACCAGTATGTCGAGCCTGCCATGGTCGCGTGCGACGGCCTCGAAGGCCCGGTCGATGTCCGCGAGTTCGCCAATGTGGCAGGCAAGGGCGGTGGCTTCGTCGCCTGCCTCGCGGATCGACGCTGCAACGGCCTCGCAGGCCTCGAGCTTGCGGCTCGAGACGATCACCTGTGCGCCCGCGGCGGCGAGCGCGCGGGCGATCGACTCGCCGATGCCGCGCGAAGCGCCGGTGACGAGCGCCACGCGGCCGGACAGGTCGAAGGAAGGAGGGGTGCTCATGGGTCCCGGTAGCCTAGGCCGCGGTGTGGAATCATTCAAACGACTTGCCGGAGCGCGCCGGCATTGCATTCCTTTTCCACACCTGCTACCTTTATTTCGCAAGGTAGCTTTACATGACTCAAGTGGACATCGAGGATAAATTCCTGCCCATCCGCAAGGGCCTGCTGGAGTTCGTGCTGCTCAGGGTGATTGCGGGCGAGAAGCTCTATGTCGCGGAAATGCTCGGGCGGCTGGCGAAGACCGACTTCGCCACCCAGGAGGGCACGCTCTATCCGCTGCTGAGCCGCATGCGCCGCGAGAATCTCGTCGACTACGAATGGCAGGAGTCGGATGCCGGCCCGCCGCGCAAGTACTACAAGCTGACGGCGAGCGGGAAGAGCACGCTGAAG
>CAZRLI010000439.1:0-1837 GCA_964600535.1 uncultured Steroidobacteraceae bacterium
CGCCGGAGAGCCGACGGTCCGAGACGCCCTGCGCAAGTGCCTCAAGGACCCGGACGGCGACGTGCAGAAAGCTGCGCGTGCGGCCCTTGCTCCGCTCGCTGCCGCTCCGCGCTGAGGGGAGTAGCCGGGTTCGACTCCCGGCCAGCGCACTGCCCCGATTTTGGGGCCTCACAAAAAGGAGAAATAGAAATGACCTCCCCCAAGCAAAGCCTTGACCTTTTTCTGAACGACGCAATCCAACACGCTCGCTGCCAAGCCGGAGGTCCAGACCGCTCTGCTCAGGTGCCTGAAGGACCCGGATTTTTTTGTCCGGTGCGCGGCAATCGAGGCACTTGCGCGTCGGCTCGGAGAGCAGGCGGTCCGTGACTCAATCCGCGAGTGTCTCAAGGACCCGGATTGGTGGGTCCGATGCGCGGCAATCGACGCACTTGCTCAGCACGCTGGCGAGCCGCGCTCAGAGGATTGCCAGAGCGGCCCGCAAGGTCAGTCTTCCCAGTAAGGGCCCAGCGACGTAACGACCCGTTGCTCTGCAAGCTCAGACACCGGCTTGTGGACAGGATCGTTTTCGGCGCGTTCCGTGGAGGGCTTTCTCGTGCCAGCCTGGCAACTACCGCCCACGCATTTTGAGGGCGGGTCACAGGGCGGTCTGCACCGATCCTTGACACTCGACGGGGCCACCTTGCTGATCCTGCCCTCTGACCTTGCCTCTTCTCTTCCAAGCACCCCCAACGTCAACACGAGCGCCAGACACCCCAGAAAGGGGCCAAGGCCCGGTGGTTTGGTTTGGTCTCGCTGGTAAGCCTCAAGCTGCTCAGGAGTTGCCTCGCGCAAAAACCGTTGATGCTTCACGAGCCACACAACCCGAGCGATTGGCGGGACAGAGACAACCAGAGCCCCAAGAGTGAACACCACAAGGTGCGCCCACGTCACTCTGTCCGCTGGAACGCCGAGCAGCCAGCGGATCAATTCCGCGACGATTCCGGGCTCTGGCTGCATTTCAGAGTACCTTGGTGTGGGGACAAGTTGCGATCGTGTCGCCTGACGCTCCGTCAACGGCAGCGCAGAACGGGGCTTTGTTCCCGGACGCCGCCGCGCCCGCCTCGAAGAGGCCCCCTTTTACCACAAGGGCCTGACCCTTTTTGACAGCGCCGCCAAGGCGAGCCGGAGCGCCTGGAGATCCGATCAGGTGGATGTCGCCAGGGCTCGTTTCGGACACGGGAACCCGTCCCACCACCGCATCCGGCTGCGCGCCGTCTGCGCACAACTCCACAACCGACGGCACACTCGACCCAGAGGACGAGACCCGAGTGAACGTAACGGGCTGCCCCATTCCGAGGGCAGGGGGTCCACCAGCCGCGAGCGTTGCTTTGAAGGGTTGCTGCTTGTCCGCACAGGAAATCGTCGTAGCCATGTTTTCTTGTCCTTTCAGATTGAAACGTCTGTTCTGTCGGCGTATCCGCTGACCCAGACTGTGCTCACAGGTGTGTCAGTAACAAAAGCGATGCTGTCGCCATCACCAACGACAAGCGCATCGACCAAATTTTGGGCACGGGCGTCGGCGGCACCCACGGCAATCACAATTCCGGTAGCAGCGGCCACGCCTCCGTTTGGACGGTGCCAAACCTCGACGTTGTAGGAATACCCAGCGGCGGAACTCGTTTCGATTGTCCAGCGCCGAAGGACGGATTGAGATCCCGTCGCAGACCAAAGCGTGTGTTCTCCAAAGTAGGACGCCGAAAAGGACTTATTCGCTGACCCGATAGAGATAAACCCTCCTGAAGACCACACAGGAAACCCACCGAGCGGATCGTCGAGCATGGCGAGTTGTTCCCTTACG
>CAZRLI010000440.1:0-1832 GCA_964600535.1 uncultured Steroidobacteraceae bacterium
ACAGCACCCGGCCATCGGCCAGCACGACCTCGAGGCCGAGCACGAGATCGCGCGCCATGCCGTAGCGCAGGACATTGAGTCCGCCGGCATTGGTCGAAAGATTGCCGCCGATCTGGCAACTGCCCTCGGAGCCGAGGGAGAGCGGGAAATAGCGGTCGGCCGCCTCGGCCTCGCGCTGCAGGTTCGCAAGGATGCAGCCGGCCTCCGCGATCATCGAGTAATTGGCGGCGTCGATCCGGCGCACGCGCGCGAGGCGCGCGAGCGACAGCACGACCTGCTGCCCCGTCTCGTCGGGGGTGGCGCCACCGCAGTAGCCGGTGTTGCCGCCTTGCGGCACGACACCGATGCGCGTGCCGTTGCAGAACGCGAGCAGCTGCGAGACGTCCTCGACCGAACCGGGCCGCAGCACGGCGAGCGCCGCACCCTCGTAGAGCCGGCGCTGGTCGGTGAGGTAGGGCGCCGTCGCGTCGGGCCCGGTCAGCACGGCGTCCGCGCCCAGGATGCGCCGGAACCCGGCGAGGGCGACCCGGGGCGTGACTTCGGTCGTCGTCATGGGACGCCCGCGCCGCGCTCTCAGCGCGGGCCGTGGATGCGGCGCGACGAGCGGTCGCGCGCGGAGACGGGAACCGGCTTGAGGTCCCAGATGATGCCGAACCAGGACAGCAGCTTCAGCAGGTAGTAGGTGATGTCGACTTCCCACCAGTAGAAACCCTGGCGCACCGCGCTCGGGTAGTGGTGGTGGTTGTTGTGCCAGCCCTCGCCGAGCGTGACGAGCGCCAGCAGCCAGTTGTTGCGGCTCGAGTCGCCGGTGCGATAGCGCTGGCGGCCGAACACGTGCGACAGGGAGTTGATGGTGTAGGTGCCGTGGTAGCACGCGACCGTGGAGATGAAGAATCCCCAGACCAGCATCTGCCAGCCGTTGGTGCCGAGCTGCGGCGCGACGTCCTCGAGCAGCGCACCGAGGCCGAACATGCCGGCCGCGAGCAGCACCGGCACGAGGATGTCGAAGCGGTCGAGCCAGCGCAGCTCGGGGAACTGCAGCAGGTCGCGGACCCGCTTCAGGTCCGGGACGAAGCCGCGCTTCGAGAGGAACCAGCCCATGTGCGAGCGCAGGAAGCCGTGCTGGACGGGCGAGTGGGCGTCTTCCCTGCGATCGGACCAGGCGTGGTGGTGGCGATGGTGGGCCGCCCACCACAGCGGGCCGCGCTGCACGGCCGCGGCGCCCAGTACGCCGAAAACGAACTGCCCGGCGCGCGAGGTCTTGAACGAGCGGTGCGAGAAATAGCGGTGGTAGAACCCCGTGATCGCGAACATGCGCACCAGGTAGGCGATCGCCGCGACGAGCACCGCCACCGGGCTCGCGCCGACGACGAAGGCCAGCAGGCAGGCGAGGTGCATCGCGACGAACGGCAGGATGCGCGCCAGGTCGATGCGGTCGTCACCGGCAGTCCCGTCGCGCGAGGCGCCCGCCTCGCCCGAATCGAACCACCGCAGCAGCGCCCGCAGGAGCCCCGCCGCGCCGCGTGGCTCGCGCTCGCCATTCGCAGCGCGCGTGGCGCAATCGTCCGTCATTGTCAGAGGCGCGCGTTACGCAGCGCCGCGATGCGCTCGTCGAGCGGCGGGTGGCTCATGAAGAGGCGCTTCAGGCCCGCGCCCGGGCCGCCCGCGATGCCGAAGGCGGCCATCTGCGAGGGCAGGGGTTGCGGGTGCGCGGCCTTCAGCCGCTCGAGGGCCCCGATCATGTTCGACGTGCCGGCCAGATGCGCGGCGCCGGCATCGGCACGGAACTCGCGCTGCCGGGAGAACCACATCACGATCATGCTCGCGAGGAT
>CAZRLI010000441.1:0-1825 GCA_964600535.1 uncultured Steroidobacteraceae bacterium
ATGGTGCGCGAGATCCTCGCGGGGGACGCTTCATTTCGCGAGTACATGTTCTGGATGGGGCTGTTCGGCGGCGGCAACCTCATGCTGGTCGCGCAACTGGTGGTGATCCTGACCGACGACTTCTCGATGTCGGGGGGGCGCCAGATCGCGCTGCTTGCGGTGCTGCCGCTGATCGCACTGCCGCTGTTCGTGCCATGGTGGGCGCGTTTCTTCGACGGCGAGCACGTGATCGTCTATCGCGCCCGCCAGTGCCGGGCGCTGGTGGCCGCGGTCACGCTCTACTGCATCGCCGTCTTCGGCCAGTGGCAATGGCTGCTGTGGGTCGCGGCCGTGGTGTACGGATTTGCCATGGCGGGTGCTAATCTTGGCTGGAACCTCGGCCACACGGATTTCGCCTCGAGCGGACGCGCCCAGCACTACATGGGCGTGCATGTCACGCTCACGGGCGTACGCGGCATGCTGGCACCGCCGGCCGGCATGCTCGTCTACCAGCTGCTCGAGGCCTGGCAGCGGGGCTGGGGCAAGCTCGCGCTCGCGCTGCCGCTCGCGATGACCACCGCGGGCGCCATCGGATTCAATCTCATGAAGAGCAGGCAGACATGAAGAAAGTGAGCTCGAAGATCGATCCCCGCCAGTACTCGCGCCTCGTCGTCGACGGTGCGAAGCAGGCGCCGTCGCGCGCCATGCTGCGCGCGGTGGGGTTCGGGGACGCCGATTTCGGCAAGCCACAGATCGGCATCGCATCGACCTGGGCGAACCTCACGCCCTGCAACATGCATATCGGCGCGCTCGCGAAGGAAGCCGCGGCCGGTGCCGATGCGGCCGGCGGCAAGAGCGTGCTCTTCAACACGATCACCGTGTCGGACGGCATCTCGATGGGTTCCCCGGGCATGCGTTACTCGCTGGTGTCCCGCGAGGTGATTGCCGACTCGATCGAGACGGTGGTCGGCGCCGAGGGTTTCGATGGCCTCGTGGCCATCGGCGGCTGCGACAAGAACATGCCGGGCTGCGCGATGGCGATCGCGCGGCTCAACCGCCCGGCCGTCTTCGTCTATGGCGGCACGATCCGCCCCGGCGCGCAGCGGCGCGACATCGTCGCGGTGTTCGAGGCCGTCGGGGGTCATGCCGCCGGCAAGGTGAGCGATGCCGCGCTGCTCGAGGTCGAGCGCACCGCGATTCCCGGGCCCGGCAGCTGCGGCGGGATGTATACGGCCAATACCATGGCCTCGGCCATGGAAGCGCTTGGCCTGTCGCTGCCCGGCAGCTCGGCGCAGGAGGCGGTGAGTGCGACCAAGGAAGAGGATTGCCGGCGCGCGGGCGCGGCGGTCGTGCGGCTGGTGCGCGACGGCATCACGCCGGCGCGAATCCTGACGCGCAAGGCCTTCGAGAATGCCATCACGGTGACGATCGCCCTCGGCGGGTCGACCAACGCCGTACTGCACCTGCTGGCGATCGCGCGGGCCGCACGCGTGAAACTCACGCTCGATGACTTCACCCGCATCGGCAAGCGGGTGCCGGTGCTCGCGGACGTTCGCCCGAGCGGCCGCTACCTGATGTCCGAGCTGATCGCGATCGGCGGGATCCAGCCGCTGATGAAACGGCTGCTCGACGCCGGATTGCTGCATGGCGATTGCCTGACTGTCACGGGCAGGACCCTCGGGGAAAACCTGGCGGACGTCGCGGACTACCCGGCGGGGCAGGACATCGTGCGTCCCTTCGAAGACCCCATCAAGAAGGACAGCCACCTGGTGGTGCTTTATGGTAACTGCGCACCGGAAGGGGCCGTCGCCAAGATCACCGGCAAGGAGGGGCTGCGCTTCACCGG
>CAZRLI010000442.1:0-1822 GCA_964600535.1 uncultured Steroidobacteraceae bacterium
CCTGGAAAACTCGCAGCGCCTATCGCTTCTCGGTGGAAAGCACCGTCTTCGTCGCCCCGGCTTACCAGCGCAGGGGCATCGGCCTACACCTGCTCCGGGCATTGATCACGGAGCTACGCAGCGGCGGCGTCCATGCTGTGCTGGCCGGGATCGCGCTGCCCAACCCCGGCAGCATTGCCGTCCACGAGAAAGCCGGTTATGAAAAGGTCGCGCAACTGCACCTCGACCGCATCGGCGCGAAGCTGACCCGGCTCAGCGCCGAGCAGGCGGCCTACATCGGCGTCGCGGCCCACGGGCCGTTCAAGCCCGAGCACTACCGCTACTGACCCGCCGCGCGGACGGCAGCAAACAGCCGGGGAACGCGGCCCGCGCGGCCGGCGACCCCGGCTGTCTGCGGGCGGCCCGCGGCCGCCGGCTTCCTTGTGTGATCGAGTTGGCACCCCGCAAACGCGGCGTGCGCACCGCACATAATGCCGCCGGATTCCGTGAAATGGCTCCCGTCACGTCGCAGGGATGCGACGGACTATCCCTGCCTGTTTGACCCGGTGGCGCAAGACACGGAGGGGCTGCCCGGATGCAGGACTCAGGCTCGATCGCCCGCACGATCCCCGTTTCGCAGCGGCCCGGCGCGGGCACCCGGCCGACGCGCAAGGACATCGTCGTCCTGACCTGTGACGACGAATTCCTGCTCAGCATCGGCCCCGCGATGGACGATCGCTACCGCTCGCGCCCCACCGACGGCTCCGGCGCCTGGACCGAGGCCCTGCGCGGACGCAGCGGTGTCGCTCTCATCGACGCCGCGAGCCTGGCAAACGCCCCCGAGATCGTCCGCACGATCGAAGCGGAGTTCCCCGCCTTTGCCATCGCCGTGGTCGCGCCAGCGGCGGCGCGTGCCCAGTGGACACCCGGCCTGTCGCGTGGCGCGATCGCCTGCCTGCTCGACCGCGAGGGCCTCACGCACGAGTCGGTGGCGTCGGCGCTCGAGACCGAACCCCGCCAGGGCGCGGCAGCCGCGGCGCCGCGCGTTGCGGGCGCGGCCGGCGACAGCGCCCCCCCGAGGAACCGGATTCTCCTGCTGGGCGGCGCGGCAGTCGCCGCACTGGCCATCGCTGGCGCCACCTGGATGTGGCTCGGCCGCAAGGAAGCGGAGCCAGCGCCCCCATCGACCGCCGCACCGGCCGCCGGCGAGGCCGTCGCCCCTGCACCCGCCGCCACGGCGCAGGCCGTCGCCCCGGTCGAGGCCGATCTCTCCGTGCCGCAGCTGCTGTCCGCCGCGCGCGTCGCGTTCAGCGAGCGGCGCTATCTCGAGCCGGCCGGCAACAATGCGCTCGAACTCTATTCGCGCGCGCTCGGCGCAGAGGCCGGCAATGCCGAGGCCGCCGATGGCGTGCGCCGGGTCGTCGCCGTCGCGGTCGCGCAGGCGCAGGGCGAGATCAAGGCCGGGCAGTTCGACGACGCCTCGCGCCTGCACGACGCGCTGCGCGCGGCGGCGCCTGCCGACGCCGATGTCGTCGCGCTCGGCAAGGACCTCGCCGCCGCGCGCCCGAAATGGCTGGTCGCGCGCGCCCGCGAGGCCATCGCCAACGACCAGTATCCGGCTGCCGACCGGTTGATCGACGAACTCGGAACGCTCGGCGCCGACAAGGCGACGGTTGTCGAACTGCGGCGCAGCCTCGATGCCCGCCGCAAGGATGCGGACCTCGGGCGCGCGGTCGCGGATGCGCGCGCCTCGCTCAACGCCGACTCGCTGCTCGACGCGTCCGCCAACGGCCCGCGCGCCCGGCTCGCGGCCCTGCAGCAGGTCGACCGGCGCAATGCGCAG
>CAZRLI010000443.1:0-1798 GCA_964600535.1 uncultured Steroidobacteraceae bacterium
GCTGACTTCCGCGCGCTCGGCGCCGTGCCGCACGACTTCCGCCCCGGCCCGGCCGCCGGAGAGCAGTTGCAGGGCGTCGACGATGATCGACTTGCCGGCGCCGGTCTCGCCGGTGAGGACCGTGAGCCCGGGTCGAAACTCGATCTCCGCTGCGTCGATGATCGCGAAGTCCCGGATCTGCAGGTGGGTCAGCATGTCGGTGTCACCGCTGGTGGGCGTGGCCGCCACGGCCCCAATGGAGCTTCGAGCGCAGCAGGCGGTAGTAGTCGTAGCCCTGCGGGTGCAGCAGCCGGACCGTGAGGTCCGAGGGTCCGACGGCCAGCCGGTCGCCGGCGACGAGGTCGGCCACCACGTTGCCGTCGACCGAGACATGCGCACGCGTGCCCGGCCGGTCGACGAGCCGGAACTCGACGATGGAGCGGCGCGATACGACGATCGGCCGGTCGGACAGGGTGTGCGGGCTGATCGGCGCCACCACGATCACATCGAGGTGCGGCGCGACGATCGGGCCCCCGCAGGACAGGGCGTAGGCGGTCGACCCGGTGGGGCTCGCCACGACGACGCCGTCGGCGCCGTGGGAGTTCACGAAATGGCCGTCGATCGACGACTCGAAGTCGAGCATGCGGCCGGTCTCGTGCTTCTGCATCACGACGTCGTTGAGCGCGGGAACGGCCAGCCGCTCGCCGCCCAGGCGCTCGAGGCGTGCTTCGAGCAGCGGCCGCTCATCGACTGCGCATTCGCCGGCGAGCGCCGCGTCGATCGAGGTGGCGATGTCCTGCGGCAGCACATCGGTGAGGAAGCCGAGCCGGCCGCGGTTGACCCCGAGCAGCGGCACGCCGCGGTGCGCGACGAGGCGGGCGGCATAGAGCAGGGTGCCGTCGCCCCCGATCGCGAGCACGAGTTCGGCGCGTTCGGCGAGTTCGTGCTCGGCGACGCGCTCGACCCGTCCCGCGGCCGCCTCGAGGCCCGCCGCTTCGGGGCCCTCGGCGACCAGGGTGGCGATGCCGCGCGCCGTGAGGTGCGCCACGGCAGTGGCGGCACTTTCGGCGACGCGGGGGTCCGAGAAACGGCCGACCAGGGCAAGGGTTCGGGGGGCGCTGGGCATGCATCACCGGGCCATGGCAATGCGTCCCTTTTTAGCATGCGGCGACGGTCGGGCCAACGAGGGAATTCGTTACCGATTGCACGCTTTTGCTTTCTCCGCTAGCGTGGATCGACATGGCGCACGAGCAACGGGACGAGCCGCTGGGCGAACGCGCGCAGCAATTGCTGCGCGTGCTGGTGGAAAGCTATATCCGCGACGGCCAGCCCGTCGGCTCGCGCGCGCTGTCGCGCGATTCGGGCCTGGCGCTCAGTTCCGCAACGATCCGCAACGTGATGGCCGATCTCGAGGCGCTCGGTTTCGTCGCCTCGCCGCACACCTCCGCGGGCCGCGTGCCGACCGACAAGGGCTACCGCTTCTTCGTCGATTCGCTGCTCAAGGTGCAGCCGCTCGGCAACGCCGACGTCGCCGAGATCAATCGCGAGCTGTCCGCCGGCAGCGACGACACGAAGGCGCTGGTGGGGGCGGCCTCGCGGCTGCTCTCGAGCGTCACCCATCTCGCGGGGGTCGTCACCCTGCCGCGCGCGCAGGTGCAGGCCGTCTCGCAGGTCGAGTTCGTGGGCCTCTCCGAGAACCGCATCCTCGTCATCATGGTTTTCAACGACCGCGAGGTGCAGAACCACATCATCCAGGTCGGGCGCCATGTCTCGCCCGACGAACTCATGCGAGCCTCCATTTACCTGACCGACCAGTTCC
>CAZRLI010000444.1:0-1793 GCA_964600535.1 uncultured Steroidobacteraceae bacterium
TGGTGTTCGCCCTCGCCGTCCGGCCCGCGGTGCGCGATCGAGTCGTTCATCCGGCGCAGCAGCGCCCTATCGGGGTCGCGCCTCCCGCGGATGTCGACGATGCCGGTGATTCCACACATAGGGGTCAGTTCCGCGCCAGGAGATCATCGTAGAGTTCGGTATAGCCGCGCACCATCGCCTCCATCGCAAACCGTGCAAGGCAACGCTCGCGCGCGGCGGCCCCGTGCGCCCGGCGCAGCGTCCCGTCGCCGAGATAGCGCCCGATGGCGCCCGCGAGGACATCGGCGTCCTGCGAATCGTAGAGCGTGCCCGTGATGCCCTCCTCGATCAGCTCGCCGTTGCCGCCGACGCGCGCGGCCACCACCGCCCGGCCCGAAGCCATTGCCTCGAGGATCGTGTTCGAAATGCCCTCGTTCAGCGAGGGCAGCACGAATATGTCAAAGCCGCGCAGCAGGTCGGGTGCATCGGCGCGCGCCCCTGCAAACCACACGTGAGGCGCGATACCGAGCGCCTGGGCGGCTTCCCGCAGGCGCGCCTCCTCGGGCCCTGCCCCGACGATGGCGAGCCGCAGGCGCCCCCGGGAGGCGCCCGCGGCGCCTTCCAGGCGCGCAAACGCCTGCAACAGGCCGAGCTGGTTCTTGATCGGGTCGAGGCGCCCGATCGTGCCGATCACGAGCGGCCCGCCCGCGTCGTTGGGCCACGGCCAGTCCCCGGGCAGGGAACCTTGCGGATTGAAGCGAACGCTGTCCACCCCGTTGTAGATCTGGCGGATCCGGTGGTCCGCGACGCCGACCCGCCCGTGCAGCCAGTGCGCGATGTCCTTCGACACGGCAACGTAACGCTGCGTCGCCGGCCGGCAGAAGCGGCGGATACGCAAGGCGCGCGTGTCCTCGCCCCTCGGATCGGACGCATCCCAGCCATGTTCCCCATGGACCCGGTGCCGCACGCCCGCCGCCAGGGCGACCCATTGCAGGTCCGCGGTGCCGAGATTGCGCGTGTGGACGATCGCGGGACGGAGGCGCCGCAACTGCCGCCAGAGGCGACCGTAGGCCGCGAAATCCTTGCCGGGGCGCTTGTCGACCGACACGACCTCGACGTCATCGCGGGTGATGCGCGCGCGGAACGCGCTGTAGCCCGCGAGGCAGACGATGGCGTGCCGGTAGCGCTCCCGCGGCATGCGGTTCACGAGGTTCACGAGGCCGTTCTCGAGGCCACCGTAATCGAGCCGGTAGATGACATGCGCGATGAGGGGCGCCTCGGGCATGGGGCGACAACTACCAGCAGATCGCCGAATAGCGGCTGCCGCCGGCGCCGGGCGCCGCGATGCCGACGACGTCGACGACGCGATGGCTCGGGCGCAGTTCCTCCTGCAGGACGGCCTCGATCAGGCCTCCGCCGAGCCCGACGAGGATCGTGTCACCGTGGCGCACCGCTTCTTCGCAGGACCCGACCATCAGGTTGCCGATGTGCGGGATGCTCTGCTCGATGAAGCGCTTGTTCGCGCCGATGAGGCGCGAGAGGTTCACCTCGGGGTCGTAGATCCGCAGGTCATAGCCCTTGCCGATCAGCCGCTCGGCCACCGAGACGAGCGGGCTTTCCCGCAAGTCGTCGGTGCCCTTCTTGAAGCTGAGGCCGATCATGCCGACCTTGCGCGACTCGCCCTGCATGACCTGGTCGATGGCGGCATCGATGTGGGCGCGATTGCTGCCGAGCACGCCGCCGAGCATCGGGGTGACGACGTCGCGCGTCTTGCCCATGTAGGTGAGCGCGCGCAGGTCCTTCGGCAGGCAGGA
>CAZRLI010000445.1:0-1790 GCA_964600535.1 uncultured Steroidobacteraceae bacterium
ACATCGCAGCCAATGCCGATGTCGCGCTGCTGCCCACCAACACGCGGCAGTGGCTGGCGCTGCTGACGCGTGACGGCCGCGCGATCCGCATCGGCATCCACCAGCTCAGCGAAACCAACGGCCATTGGGCGGACCTCGGTGGGCTGACACGACGCGATCGAGTCGTGGCAGCCGTGGCCCTGCCGCGCCACCCGCCCGATGACAGCAACCTGCACCTGGTGATGGTGACGCGCGGTGGCAAGGCCAAACGCGTCACCCTGGCTGATTTCGTGGATGGGGTCAACACCGAGCCGGCGCTGGTCTTTAACCTGGACAACAAGGATGAGCTGGGTTGGGCGTGGCTGGCCGAGGCGTCACAAGACACCATGCTGCTGACCCGGCGCGGCCAGGCGATTCGCTTCAAACAGGACGAAGTGCGCGCAATGGGTCTGCCGGCCGGCGGCGTTAACGCCGTGCGCCTGGGTGCCAAGGATCAGGTCATCGCGGCCATGGCGGCGGACACAGGGGCCGAACTGCTGACGGTCACAGAAAATGGGTTTGCCAAACGCTCGGCCCTCGCCGACTTCCCGGTGCAGGGTCGAGCTGGCGGCGGGGTGCAGGCCCACAGCCTGAATGCCCGCACCGGATTACTGGCGCTGGCCGCCAGCGTGACCGGGCCAACCTGGGCCGCGGTGCTGGCGACCTCTGGCAGTGTCAAAATACTGCGGGCGAGCGACGCCCCTCTGGCCAATCGCGCCGCGCAGGGCAAGCCGGTTGTCGACGTCAGGTCCGGCACACTGCGCACGGTAGTCACCTGGAGCTCGCCTTTGACCGAGGAGGCCACGCCAGACAAAGCAGCAGCACCACCGGGGCCGCGCAAGCCCCCACCGGCGCCGGGCGGATCGCGACGCACCTCCGCGGCCCCCGGACCCGCGGCCAAGACCAAGGCAACCACCGCGGCACCGGCGGGGAAGACCCTGGCAAAAACCACGGCGCCGGCCGGGAAGACCAAATCACCCACTGCGGCGCTGGCCAAAACCGCTGCTGAAGGACGAACAGCAGCCGGCAAACCTGCTGCGGCGGTTTCGCCCACGGCACCTGCGCAGCCGCCTGAACCCCCCACGACATCGCGGCCTGCCAAGACGTCCAGGTCCGCGAAAGCCATCCCGGCCGCCCAGCCGGCCGTGGCCGCAGCACGTACCACTGGTAAGGGCAAAACCGCGGGCCCGGCCGGCAGCGCCGGCCTCACAGCCGAGCCGGTGCGCGTCGTAGAACAGGCGGCTGTCGGCCCAACGGTATCCGCTACAACGAAACAACCGACGACTGCCCGCAAAACTGCCGCCGGCTCAGCGCAGCCGAGCCCGGCACCTGCCCCGGCCGAAACGCCGGCTGCCACTGCCGGCAAAGCCCGCCGTAACTCGGCCGCCAGGGCAGCAGCGGCCCCAGAACCGGCCAACCCGCCACCAACCTCCACCACCCCAGCCAAGCGCGGTAAGTCCACGCGCCCGGCACCGTCGAGCGCGGCCAATGCGCCGATTGCCGCACCCGAGTCGTCCAGGGTGGAGCCGCCCAAGAAAAAGAAGGCCGCAGCCACGCAAGTGCCGGCCGAGAGCACCCCGTCTGCCAAATCATCGTCCCGCGCATCGGCGACGCCCGGTACCGCGACAGCCCCGCCGACCGCCAAGGTCACGCCGCGTCCGGCGCCGGCATCACCAGCGCCCACCTCCAGCCAAACGACAGCCAAACCCCGGCGCAGCTCATCACGCCCGGCCGCCGACACGACCTGGCCGGAGCTGGGCTCCGGCCAGGTC
>CAZRLI010000446.1:0-1789 GCA_964600535.1 uncultured Steroidobacteraceae bacterium
GCTGAGCCGCATGCGCCGCGAGAATCTCGTCGACTACGAATGGCAGGAGTCGGAATCCGGTCCGCCGCGCAAGTACTACAAGCTGACGGCGAGCGGGAAGAGCACGTTGAAGGAGTTGCAGCTCTACTGGCAACGCCTCAACGACACCATGGTGCAACTGGGACTACGCGCATGAACAAGGTCGTCACGGTCAATCTCAACGGCAACGCCTACCAGGTCGAGGAAGCGGCCTACGATGCGCTGCGCGCCTACCTCGAAACCGCCCGGGCGCGGCTCGCCGGCAACGCCGATTGCGCCGAGATCATGACCGACCTCGAGCAGGCGATCGCGGACAAGTGCGATTCCTTCCTTGGCGCGCATCAGAACGTCGTGAACTCCGCGCAGATGTCCGTCGTGCTGAAGGAGATGGGTCCGGTCGAGGTGTCGCCCGGGCCCTCGGCTGCCGAACCCGAGGCCGGCGTGGCGCAGGGTGGATCGGAGGCGGCCGCGACAGCCGCGCCCACACGGCGCCTGTTCCGGCTGCCGGACCAGGGCGTGTTCGGCGGCGTCTGCGCCGGCATCAGTGCCTACTTCGGCGTCGATGTGGTCTGGGTGCGCCTGATCTTCGTGGCCCTGACCTTCTTCACCGGCGTCTGGTTCGTGGCCTGGCTGGTCATGCTGTTCGTGATGCCGCGCGCCTCGACCCCGGAGGAGGTCGCGCTGGCGCACGGGGCGCCGTTCAATGCCCAGGACGTCATCAACCGCGCAAAAAAAAAATATGAACAGTACGGTGCCGCAGCCACCGATTTCGGGCGCCGGCAATGGGCGCAACACGAGCCCGCAGTAAGGGCCACCGCGGCGCGCGTCAATCGCGCGATGGACAAGCTCGGTACGAAAGTCGGCGCCCGGCGCGCGTGACCGGCCCCCGCGCGGCGCGCGAGCGGGCTCAGCCGGCGGGCGTCTTGCGCGGCGGGGCAGGCAGGCCGCTCGCGCGGGTGAGCCCTGCGGCACCGAAGCGTTCCCGGATCGCGTCGACGGCCGCGTCGAGCGGCCCGGGCTGCGCAACGCTGCCCGGTGCGAAGAGATCGAGCTGCGTCGCCGGAGCGAGATCGGACACGCCGACGCCGAGCAGCCGCACCCGCGCGCGCGGGTACTCGGCGCGCCAGCGGCGCAGCAAGTCGGAGGCCGCGCGGCCGATCACACGGCTGTCCTGCGTCGCGGGCTCGAGCTGCTGCTGACGCGTGAAGGTCGCGAAGTCGGCGCGCCGTACCTTCACCGCGACGCAGCCCGCTGCGAGTTCCTTCGCGCGCATCCTTGCGCTCGCGAGATCGGCGAGTGCCAGCAGCTCCGCCTCGAGGCGCGCGGGGTCGGCGATATCGACGTCGAAGGTCTCCTCCGCGCTGATCGAGAGGTCCTCGCGCTCGGCGACGACCGGGCGATCGTCGATGCCCGCGGCACGCTCGCGCACCCGCTGCGCGTCGCGGCCGAAGAGCGGGCGCAGCATCGAGTCGGGTGCGCGCCGCAATTCACCGAGTGTCTTCAACCCTGCGCGCTCGACTTCGTCGCCCTTCTTGCGCCCGAGGCCCGGGAGGCGGCGGATCGTCAGCGCATCGAGTCGATCGGGCAGCGCCGAGGCAGGGATGACCGTGAGCCCGTCGGGCTTTTCGAGATCGGACGCGATCTTGGCGACCAGTTTGTTCGGCGCGACCCCGACTGATGCCGCGAGCTGCGTGCGCTCGCGGATCGTCGCCTTGATCCAGCGGGCGATGGTCACCTCGTCGCCGTGCAGCGCGCGGCTCGCCGTCACGTG
>CAZRLI010000447.1:0-1786 GCA_964600535.1 uncultured Steroidobacteraceae bacterium
CCCCTCGAGAACCTCGTCACGGCCGCGCTCGATGACATGAAGGCGGTCAACGTCAAGGTACTCAACGTCCGTGGCCTCACGGACATCGCCGACACCTTCGTCATCGCCTCGGGAAATTCCGACCGCCACGTGCGATCCATCGCCGACCGGGTCATCCAGAAGGCCAGGGCCGCGGGCTATCGAACCCACGGCCTCGAGGGCGAGCGCGACAGCGAATGGGTGCTCGTCGACCTGAACGACGTCATCGTGCACGTGATGCTGCCGCGGACGCGCGAGTTCTATGGCCTCGAGCGGCTGTGGGAAGGCGACGGTGCGGCGCTGCCGGCTGCCGTGGCGGGCGCGCGACCGGCGAGGCCTGCCGCGAAATCAGCGCCCCGTGCGAGCGCGGCACGAGCCGGCGCGGCACGCAGCCGCGCCCGCACGACCCGCTCGCGCAGTACCCACTGATTCCGGCGGAGGCGCGGGCGAGCCATGCGTGTGCGCCTCATCGCCGTCGGCACGCGCCTGCCGGGATGGGTCGCTGCGGGATGCGACGAGTACCTGAAGCGCCTGCGTCCGGTGCTGCGCGTCGACCTCGTGGAACTGGCGCCCGGCCCGCGCCCCGCCGCTGCGCCCGTCGGGCGCGCGATGGAGGACGAAGCCCGCCGCCTGCTCGGCGGCCTTGCGAAGGACGACTACGTGGTCGCGCTCGACGAGCGGGGCAAGGCGTTCTCCAGCGTCGAACTGTCGCAGTGGCTCGGCGAGCGACTGCGGGAGGGCCGCGACCTCGCGCTGCTGGTCGGCGGGCCGGACGGATTCGCCCCGCAGGTTCGGGCACGCGCCGACCTCAGCTGGTCGCTCTCGCGCCTCACGCTGCCGCACGCGCTGGTGCGCGTCGTGCTCGTCGAGCAGCTGTATCGGGCGCACTCGCTGCTCGCCGGCCATCCCTACCATCGCGCATGAGGGGCACGGGCCAGTGACCGCCGCCCTGGCGCCCGTGCTGTGCCTCGCGTCGGCCTCGCCCCGCAGGCGCGAACTGCTCGCCCAGATCGGCGTTCCGCACCTCGTGCTTGCCTGCGACGTCGATGAGACGGTGCGGCCCGGCGAGGAGCCGGCCCGGTACGCCGCCCGGGTGGCGCTCGCCAAGGGCGCGGCGGCGTGGGCGCAGCCCGCGCAGCGCCGCGGATTGCCGGTGCTCGCGGCCGATACGACGGTCGTGCTCGATGGACGGATGCTCGGCAAGCCGGCGACGCGCGAGGAGGGCAGCGCCATGCTGCTCGCCCTGGCAGGACGCACGCACGAGGTGCTGACGGCCATCGCGCTCCTCACCGGTACCGGACAGTCGCCGGTGGCCCGGCAGCGCGTGGTGCGCTCCGAGGTGCGTTTCAGGCCGATCGGCCCCGCCGAGGCGGCCCGCTACTGGGAAACCGGCGAGCCCCGCGACAAGGCGGGCGGGTACGCGGTGCAGGGGCTCGGCGCGGTATTCGTCGCGGGACTCGCGGGCAGTTATTCTGGGGTCATGGGATTGCCGCTGTTCGAGACCGCCGGGTTGCTGCAGGAGGCCGGAATTGCGGCCTGGGCCGGGCGCGCGCCGTGAGTACCGAGATCCTGGTCGAGAGCGGCCTGAGGGAAACCCGCGCTGCGATCGTCGAGAACGGTGCCCTGCAGGAAGTGCACATCGAGCGTGTCAGCCGGCGCGGCCTCGTGGGCAACATCTACAAGGGCCGCGTCACGCGCGTGCTGCCCGGGATGCAGGCGGCGTTCATCGACGCCGGGCTCGAGCGCGCGGCCTTCCTGCACGTCGATG
>CAZRLI010000448.1:0-1785 GCA_964600535.1 uncultured Steroidobacteraceae bacterium
GCGGCAGGCACTGGAAGATCGCGTTGTGCTCGCTGTCGATCGGGATGAGTTGCGCGCCGCCCTCCGCCACCGCCCGCATCAGCAGCGGGCCGGCCATCACCAGCGATTCCTTGTTGGCGAGCAGCACGCGCTTGCCCGCGCGGGCCGCGGCGAGTGTCGAAGGCAGCCCGGCGGCGCCCACGATCGCCGCCATGACGTAGTCGACCTCGGGCAGCGTCGCGATCTCCGTCATCGCCTCCTCGCCCGCCACCACCCGCGTCGGCGCCCCGGCGCGCGCGAGCGTCGCGGCCAGTTCGCGTGCCGCGCCCGCATCGGCCAGCGCGACGACGGCGGGGCGGAACCGCAGGGCCTGCTCGGCCAGGCGCGCTGCATTGCGCTGCGCGCCGAGCGCGACGACCCGGAAGTCCCCCGGATGGCGCGCGACGACATCGAGCGTGCTTTCGCCGACCGAGCCGGAGGCCCCCAGGATCGCGAGGCGCTTCATGACACGCCCAGCGCGTTGAGGCCGGCGAGCAGCACGGGAGCCGCGGCCGTCAGGCTGTCGATCCGGTCGAGCATGCCGCCGTGGCCCGGGAACAGCGAGCCGCTGTCCTTGACGCCCGCGCGACGCTTGAGCAGGCTTTCAGCGAGGTCGCCGACGATGGAGAAGGCGACCACGGCCGCGGCGAGCAACACGAAGGACGACACCGCAAGGCCGAACCACGCGGCACCCGCCCAGCCCGCGAGGCAACCGCCGACGAGGCCACCGAGCACACCTTCCCAGGTCTTGCCGGGCGACACCCGCGGCGCGAGCTTAACGCGACCGAAGCGGCGCCCGGCGAAATACGCGCACGAATCGGCGGCCGCCACGAGGACCAGCAGGAAAAGGATCCACTGCGCGCCCGCCGCGAAATCGAGGCGCAGGTGCACCAGGGCATACCAGGCGGGCACCAGCGCAAGGATGCCCGCGAGGGCACCGGCGGGCCGTGGCGCCGAGAGCGGCGCCAACAGGATCCAGCCGAGGGCGACGATCCACCAGCCGATGGCGAGCGCGAGCACGGTGTCCGCCCCGAGCAGGGCCGGGCGCGGCAGCGCGAGCGCGGCGATCGCCGCGGTCACGAGCAGCAGGTAGCCGAAGCGGGCAGCGCGCGACACGCGGCCGTTCACGCCGATGAGGGCGGACCATTCCCAGGCCCCCGCGAGGATGGCTGCCGTGATGACGGCGATCGTTGCCCGGGCCGGCAGCGCAAACAGCACCACGATGAGCGCGGCGCCGAGCACCAGCGCGGTACGGATGCGCTCCTCAAGCACGCGCGGTCCCACCCTGCTGAGCGGCCGTGAGCCCGTAGCGGCGTTCGCGGCCGGCGAAGAACTCGAGCGCCTCGCCGAAGGCCGCGGCGTCGAAGTCGGGCCACAGGGTGTCGGTGAACCACAGCTCGGTGTAGGCGAGGTTCCACAGCAGGAAATTGCTGATGCGCCGTTCGCCACCGGTGCGGACGAAGAGGTCCGGATCGGGCAGGTCGCCGAGCGCGAGCGCCGCCCCGAAGCGCGCCTCGTCGATCTCGCTGGCGCGCAGCGAGCCCGCCGCGACGGCCGACGCGAGCTGGCGGGCCGCCTGCACGATGTCCCAGCGCCCGCCGTAGCTCAGCGCAACCTGCAGGCGCAGCCGGGAATTGCCGGCGGTGTGCTGCTCGGCCTCGGCGACGCGCGCCTGCAGGCGCACGCTGAGCGCGTGCCGATCGCCGATCACCGCGAGGCGCACGCCGTTGGCGTGCAGTTCCGGCACCTCGCGCTCGAGCGCGTCGA
>CAZRLI010000449.1:0-1765 GCA_964600535.1 uncultured Steroidobacteraceae bacterium
AACATCTTCGAGGACCCGGAGCTGCGCGATGAGCTGAAGCGCTACTCGAACTGGCCGACCTACCCGCAGCTCTATGTGAACGGCGAGCTGGTCGGTGGCTGCGACATCGTGCTCGAGATGTTCCGCAGCGGGGAGCTGGGCAAGGTGCTCGCGGGCGCGCAGGCGCAGGGCTGAGGGCGGGCCGCGAATCGCGCGCGGCGAGCCGCGCGCCGGCGCGGGTCGCGCCCGCTGCGGGTCGCCCGCAGCTACTTCATCGCGAGCACGTGTTCCACGAACTGATCGACGGCGATTCCCTTGCCCTCGTGGGCGAATGCCGGCTCCCACGGGTTGCAACGTCAAGATGGCGATGACTGGAATGTCGTCGGGGGCGGCCTGCCCGGTCCGCGACCGGCGCCCTCAGCCCTGCGGGTCCGCCACATCGGCCGCGGGTGGCGGCATGTCCGCCTCGATCCACCCGAGCATCCGGGCCCGTTCCTCGGCGCGCAGGTAGCTGTCGCGCGATTCGTTGGCGATCGAGCAGAAGAGGTCGGCGGTGCGCTCGGCGTCGTAGCGGGCCGAGTGCGCGGAGCTCGAGTCCCAGTCGATGTTGGCGACCACCGTCGCCTTCGCGAGCACGGTCTGGCCGAGCGCGACGCCGGCGAGCGTTGCGGTGTCGAAGCACGAGAAGGGATGGAACGGGTTGCGCTTGACGTCGGCGCGTGCGACCGCGGCATTCAGGAACCCGAGGTCGAAGGCCGCGTTGTGGCCGACGAGTACCGCGCGCCGGCAGTTCGCGGCGCGGACCGCCGTGCGCACTTCGCGGAAGACCCGCTGCAGCGCGTCGCGCTCGGGAATCGCCGGGCGCAGCGGATGATGCGGGTCGATGCCGTTGACCGCGAGCGCCGCCGCCTCGATGTTCGCGCCCTCGAAGGGCTGGACGTGGTAGGCGTAACTCTCGCCGCGGCGCAGAAGGCCGTCCGCGCCGAGGTCGATGAAGACGGCGGAAATCTCCAGCAGGGCGTCCGTGGCCGAATTGAACCCGCCGGTTTCGACGTCGACGACCACCGGCAGGAAGCCGCGGAAGCGCCGCGACATCGCGATCGTGCTCATGGCGCTGCCTGCGTTTCGATCTGCCATGCGAGCCTTTCGCCGGCTCGCCAGGGCACGAGTGTCCCCTCGCCGAAGGGGTAGCTGGCCGGCACGCTCCAAGGGGCCTTCACGAGGGTGATCGTCCCGCTGTTGCGCGGCAACCCGTAGAAGTCGGCGCCGAAATGCGCGGCAAAGGCTTCCAGCCGTGGCAGTGCACCGGCCGCCTCGAACGCCTCCGCATAGAGCTCGATGCCGGCGTGGGCCGAATAGATGCCGGCGCAGCCGCAGGCGTTCTCCTTCGCGTGCCGTTCGTGGGGTGCACTGTCGGTGCCGAGGAAGAAGCGCGGACTGCCGCCCACCGCCGCCTCGATGAGCGCCTGCCGGTCGTCCTCGGTCTTGAGGATGGGCAGGCAGTAGAGATGCGGGCGGATACCGCCCGCCAGCAATGCATTGCGCGCCAGCAGCAGGTGTTGCGGCGTGATCGTCGCGGCCACCCGGTCGCGGGCGCTGGCGACGAACTCCACGGCCGCCCGCGTCGTGATGTGCTCGAACACGATGGGCAGCCGCGGCAGGCGCTCGACCAGCGGTGCGAGGACGGCATCGATGAAGCGTGCCTCGCGGTCGAAGATGTCGACGTCCGCCGCGGTCACTTCGCCGTGCACCTGCAGGGGCAGGTCCGCTTCGGCCATGCAGGCGA
>CAZRLI010000450.1:0-1762 GCA_964600535.1 uncultured Steroidobacteraceae bacterium
GATGTTCTGGCCGACGCGGCCGAACCCGCACAGCACCACGTGCTCGCGCTTCGCGACCGCGTCGGCGGCCTCGTTCTCGCGGCTGAGCGCCGTGGCCCGCGGCCCCTTCTCGTGCAGCACGAAGCGCGCGACATGCTTGTTGTTGCGCAGGATCAGCGGGCTGAGCACCATCGACAGCACGATCGCGACCAGCAGCGGCTGCAGGATCGAGCGGTCCGCACCGCCGCTCTGCAGCAGGATCGTCAGGATCGCGACGCCGAACTCGCCGCCGATCGACAGCACGAGACCGGTGCGCACCGCCTTGAAGGTCGAGCGCTCGTAGGCGCGCGTGGCGAGCGAGGCGCAAATCCACTTGATCCCGAGCAGGCCGGCGAGCACGGCGGAAATGAGCAGGAACTCGTGCCACAGCAACTCGACGTCGAGCAGCGTGCCGACCGAGATGAAGAACAGCCCGAGCAGGATGTCGCGGAAGGGCCGGATGACCGCGTCGATCTGGTGGCGATACTCCGTCTCGGCCAGCATCATGCCCGCGAGGAAGGCGCCGAGCGCCATCGACAATCCAGCGAGGTGCGACACCCAGGCCGACGCGAGCACCACGAACAGCACGGTCAGCGTGAAGAGTTCGCGCAGGCGGCTGTGCGCGATCTCGTAGAAGAGCGGCCGCAGCAGCCAGCGCCCGGCGGCCCACACGATGCCGATCGCGAGCACGCCGCCGACCACCGCATGCAGGCTCGCCAGCGCCGAAAACTCGCCGGCGCCGCGCGCCACGGCGGAGGCGAGCGCGAGCAGCGGCACGAACGCGATGTCCTGGAACAGCAGCACCGCGAAGGCGAGCCGCCCGTGCGTGCGGTTGAGCTCCGCCTGGTCGGTGAGCTGGTGCAGCACGATCGCCGTCGAGCTCATCGCGATGGCGCCGCCGAGCACGATGGCGAGCACGGGCGGCAGGCCGAACAGCACGCCGACCAGCGCGAACGCGCCGCCGGTGAGGAAGACCTGCAGCGAGCCGAGCCCGAAGACCTCGCGCCGCATCGCGATCATGCGCGGCCAGGAGAATTCGAGGCCGAGCGTGAACAGCAGGAACACGACGCCCAGCTCGGCGAGCAGATCGGTGGTGTCGGAGGCGACGAAGATGCCGACGGCGTGGCTGCCGAGCGCCATGCCGACCGCGAGGTACCCGAGGATGGCGGGCAGGCCGAGGCGGCGTGCGATCGTCACCACCACGACCGCGGCGGCGAGCAGGATCAGGATCTGGGCGAGCGGCTCATGGATCACCGGGCGAATATGCCACAGGTCGCAGGACGGCCTGCCGTCAGCTGTTCATCAGCACCGTCGTGTCGTAGCGCTCGAAGCCGTGGATGGCCCGGCGGTAGGCATTCATCACCAGCTTTTCGGCGACCTTGTCGGAGCGCGGCGAGAGCAGCATGCGCAGCACCACGTCGTCGGTCGGCCGGGTGCGGTCTTCACCGAGCAGCTGTTCGAGCACCCGCGTCACCCGGTGCACGAGTTCATTGACGAAGCGCAGGTGGGCGCTGTCGGCCACCTGCTCGCTGCCCGGCCCGTAGGTGGAGCGGGCCTCCTCGGCCAGCTCGTGCAGGAACGAATTCAGCAGCCGCGCCTTGTCGAGAACGCGCAGCTCGGTGAAGTACTGGATCTCCGATTGCAGGTTCACGCTCGCCTCGCGCGCGATTCGCCTAGGCCGGGAAGAAGTCGATCGGCTTGGTCGTCGTGATCGTTTCCACGTCGCGCGCCTCGAAGCGGAACA
>CAZRLI010000451.1:0-1762 GCA_964600535.1 uncultured Steroidobacteraceae bacterium
CCACGGTCGTCTCGTAGAGGTAGTGGGCTCCCGTCGTGCGGCGGACCTGCTGCAGCTCGCGGTAGTAGGCGAGATCGCCGCTGTTCGCCTTCTTGTTCGGCGTGACGATATGGATGCCCGCGGCGAGCCAGTCGCGATAGCGCGCCGCCACCTCCGCGCTCGAGCTGCAATCGATGATCACCGAATGCGGCAGGTAATCGACGTGTACATGCTCGACGAAGCGCCCAAGGTCCGCCGCCACGGCGCCCGTCGCCATCGCGTCGCGCCAGCGCTCGAGCGGCAGCCCGGCGTCGGACAGAGCCAGCGCCCGCGTCGAGAGGATCGCACGCACGCGCAGGTCGAGTTCCAGCTCGCGCAAGCGGCCCGCCTGCGCGGCCAGCTGGTCGAGGAACACGCGCCCCACCGTACCCGGACCGATCACGCCGATCGACAGCGTATGAGGCGACAGGTAGAAGCCCGCGTGCACCGCGCGCAGCGCGCGCGTGGCATCCTTGCCGCCCACCACCACGGAAATATTGCGCTCCGAGGCGCCCTGCGCGATCGCGCGCACGTTGACGCTGCTCGCACCGAGCGCATTGAATACCTTGGCCGACACGCCGGGCATGCCGGCCATCCCGTCGCCGACCACCGCCAGGATCGCGAGGTCGTGATCGACTTCGACGCTCTGGATCTGCCCGTCGGTGAGCTCGCGCGCAAAGGCTTCGCGCACCGCGCGCAGCGCGCGCGCCGCCTGCGCCTCGGGCACCGCGCAGCAGATCGAATGCTCGGAACTGCCCTGTGAGATGACGATGACCGAGATGTCCGCCTCGCGCAGCGCACCGAAGAGGCGGTGGGCGGTGCCCGGCACGCCGATCATGCCCGCCCCCTCGACGTTGACCAGCGCCACCTGCTCGATGCTCGTAATGCCCTTGACCGGCATGCCCGAACGCGGCTCGGCGCAGATGAGCGTGCCGGGCTTGTCCGGCGCGAACGTGTTGCGGATCCAGATCGGTATGCCGCGTCCGACCGCGGGCGCCATCGTCTGCGGATGGATCACCTTCGCGCCGAAGTAGGCGAGCTCCATCGCCTCGTTGTAGGAGAGCGCATCGATGACGCGTGCATCCGGCACGCGGCGCGGATCGGCGGACAGGACGCCGTCGACATCGGTCCAGATCACGATCCCGGCCGCATCGAGCAGCGAGCCGAAGATCGAGGCCGAGAAATCACTGCCATTGCGACCGAGCGTCGTCTGCACGCCCTGCGCGTCGGAGGCGATGAAACCGGTGATCACCAGGGTACGCGGCGCGGCGCCGGCTGCCGCAGCGGCCAGCCTCGCTTTCGATTCCGCCCACTGCACCGCCGGGCCGAGCGGCCCCCATTCCACGACCAGGACCTGGCGCGCGTCGACCCAGTCGATGGAACCGCGGCGCCGGCCGCGGTGCGCAAGGTACTCGCGGAACAGCCGCGTGGACCACAGTTCGCCAAAGCCGACCACCGCGTCCCGTACCGCACCCGCGGCCGAGCGCGTCAGCTTCACGGTATTGAGGATGCCCTCGAGGTCGTGGCAGTCGCGATCGAAACCGGCGAGCCAGAGCTTCGCTCCCCCGGCGTCGAGGATCGATTCGGCGATGGTCGCGTGGCGGGCACGCAGCGCATCGAGTTCGCGGCGCACGCCGTCCTGCTGCTGCTCGGCGAGCCGCACCAGTCCGTAGAGCGCATCGGTGACGCCGCGGCACGCGGACAGCACGACGGCCAGTTTTTCGTCGGGAGAGGCCTCGATGAT
>CAZRLI010000452.1:0-1758 GCA_964600535.1 uncultured Steroidobacteraceae bacterium
CGGTGAGATAGAGCTCGCCCTGCGCGTTGTCGGTGCGCAGGCGTGCGAGCCAGCGCCTGAGCAGCTTCGCCGGTGCGGCCATCACGCCGGTGTTGCCTTCGCGGATGCGCTTGACGCGCGCGGAGGCATCCCTTTCCTCGACGATGCGCTGCACCTGGCCGCGCGCGCCGCGCACGATGCGGCCGTAGCCGGCCGGGTCCGCGAGTTCGGTCGTCAGCAGCGAGACGCTCTTCGGCCCGGCGAGCGCGACGAGTTGCCGCAGGGTCTCCGCCCGGATGAGCGGCACGTCCCCATACAGCACGAGCACCAGGTCGCGATCGTCCACCTGCGGCATGGCCTGGGCAACGGCGTGCCCGGTGCCGAGCTGTTCGGCCTGGCGCACCCAGGCCACGGGCGCCGACGCGAGCGTCTCGCGCACGTGCTCGCCGCCGTGGCCGTAGACGACGTGGATCGCCGCGGGTTCGAGTTCCTGCGCAGTGGCGATCACGTGGGAAAGCAGCGGTCGCCCGGCGAGCGGTTGCAGCACCTTGGGCAGGTCGGAACGCATCCGCTTTCCCTGGCCGGCGGCGAGGATAACGATGTTGAGTGGCATGCCTCGATTGTATCCGAGCGCCAGTCCGCTGTAGGACCACGCGGTCGCGGCGGTCGGCGTGGGCCGGAAAGCCGGGTCGGACCCGCGGTGACGTCGGCGGTCCAAGACAGGCGCTTTTGGCCGGCAATTGCCGGTCGGCGCGAATTCCGGCGTGTAGGACGGGCCGGTTGTCGGTCGCGACTGTCGCCATCGCCTGACATTCCGCAGGCGCGGCGCTGGCGCTACGGTCGGCCGCGAATGCTCAACCAGCAACCCGGAGGCACGACATGAAGTACCTGGTCTTCGCGGCCGCGACACTGATCGCAGGCAGCGCACTCGCCGGCGAGTCCATGGCGACGAAATCGTTCGAGTCACTCGACAAGAACGCCGACGGCCACATCTCCGTCAGTGAATCGGTCGCTGACAAGACATTGTCGGCCGCGTTCGCCACGGCCGATGCCAACAGCGACGGTACGGTTTCGAAGGAGGAGTTTGCGAAATGGCAGTCGTCTGCGAAGCCGCAGTCGGCTCCGGTCGAGCCCGGTCCGGCGAAGTAGCCTGCCAGGACCGGGCGCATTCCCCGCGGGTCGGGAGCGGCCCGCGGGGAATCGCGTCGATGCCCCGCTGCGCGCAGGCCGTCAGCCCTTGAGCTTGCGCAGCTTCTCGATGAGCTTGAGCTGGGCTGCGGCGCGCGTGAGTTCGGCGAGCGCCTCGGCCTGGCTGATCGCGTCGACCTTGTCCTTGAGCGCTTCCTCGGCGCGTTGCTTCGCGGCGAGCGCGGCGGCCTCGTCGATGTCCTTGGCGCGCAGCGCCGTGTCGGCGAGCACGGTGACCTTCTTCGGCTGGATCTCGAGCACCCCGCCGCCCACGAAGATCAGGTGCTCGGCGCCTTCCGGCGTCTGGATGCGCACCTCGCCCGCCTTCAGCAGCGTCAGCAGCGGCGCGTG
This sequence comes from uncultured Steroidobacteraceae bacterium, assembly GCA_964600535.1. Taxonomy (GTDB): domain Bacteria; phylum Pseudomonadota; class Gammaproteobacteria; order Steroidobacterales; family Steroidobacteraceae; genus CADEFQ01. Next base: position 1,519 of record CAZRLI010000452.1, read on the forward strand.
GCGGGGCGCGATGCCGATGTCGCCTTCCGAGGCCGGCACGAACACCATCTTCGCGGGGCCGGAGAAGATCTCGCCCTCGGCGCTGACGACATCGACATGAATGACCGACTCAGCCACGGTGTGCCTCAGCTCAGGGTCTTGGCCTTCTCGACGGCCTCGTCAATGGAGCCGACCATGTAGAACGCCTGCTCGGGCAGGTTGTCATACTCGCCGGAGAGGATGCCCTTGAAGCCGCGGATC
>CAZRLI010000453.1:0-1755 GCA_964600535.1 uncultured Steroidobacteraceae bacterium
TCACCAAGAAGACCATCAGCCGTGACGAAGGCGCTCGTCCTGACACTTCGGTGGAGGGTCTGGCCAAGCTGCGTCCCGTGTTCGCTGCCAAGGGTTCGGTCACGGCCGGTAACTCGTCGCAGACGTCCGACGGCGCTGGCTGCCTGATCCTGGCTTCCAAGGAAGCTTGCGAGAAGTACGGTCTGAAGCCTCTGGCCAAGTTCGTGGCTTTCGCCGTCAAGGGCGTGCCACCCGAAATCATGGGTATCGGCCCGATCGAAGCCATCCCCAAGGCTTTGGAATACGCCGGCCTGAAGGCTTCGGACATGGACTGGGTTGAGCTGAACGAAGCGTTCGCTGCACAGTCTCTGGCTGTGCTGAAGGACCTGGACAGCAAGGGCCACGTGCTGGACCGCGCCAAGGTGAACCCGATGGGCGGCGCGATCGCCCTGGGCCACCCCCTGGGTGCGACCGGTGCCATCCGCGCTGCGACCGTGGTGCACGGTCTGCGTCGCACTGGCGGCAAGTACGGCATGGTGACGATGTGTATCGGTACCGGCCAAGGTGCTGCTGGCATCTTCGAGCGCGTCGACAGCCTGTGATGATGGCTTTCAGGCATGCTGTTGATCGGGCGCTTGTTGAGGTCTGATTGATGGCTGCTTGAACTGCAAGAGCCCGCAATGGAGAGATCCTTGCGGGCTTTTTTGTGGGTGATTTTTCTACCTTGCTTCTGTTGGAAGTTTCATGGAAGCCCTGCATATCCTTACCGACGATGGCCACATGCTGGCTGGTCGTTGTTTCAGACCACATGGTGGCGTCCATGTGCGCCGCGCCGTCATCATCGCCTGCGCACTGGGCGTGCCTCAGACCTTCTATGAACGCTACGCCAGCTGGCTGGTGCAGCACGGCTGCGTCGTCTATACCTTTGACTGGCGCGGCATGGCGCAGTCAGCGCCGCCAAGCCTGGTCGGCTACAAGGCCAGGCTGGTGGACTGGGCGCGTCACGATGCGCCTGCCGTGATGGAACTGGTGGCACAGCGCCACCCTGGTTTGCCCATCACCTGGTTCGGCCACAGCATGGGCGGCATCCTGTTCGGGATGATGCCGCAGCACCCGCGCATCGACCGTGTGGCCACGCTGGGCAGTGGCAGCGGCTATCGCGAGCATGTGGCGCGACCCCTGCGCTATGTGATGGGTGTTTTCTGGCATGTGATCGTGCCTTTGAGCGTGGCGCGGCATGGCTACTTTGCCGGCCGCCGCATCCGCACGGTGGACGATTTGCCTCGTGGCGTGGTGGCGCAATGGAAGCGCTGGTGCAGCCATCCGGACTTTGTCGTCAGCGAAGGCGAAGCCGTGCGGCAGGCTTATGCCAGCGTGAAGCTGCCCATCACGGCCGTGGTTTTCACGGATGACACGATGGCCAGTCCACGTGGCGTGAAGGCCATGCACAGCCACTACACCGGCACGCAGGTAGATCTCAAGGTCTTGCGGCCCGAGCAGCACGGTTTGCGCGCTGTCGGGCACTTCCAATTCTTCCATCCCAAGACCGGCTCAAAAGGATGGAGCATGAGCCTGCCCTGGTTGGGGCTGGCCTGCGCCTGATCAGGTTCTGCCCAATGCGCCGGTGATGCCGACCTGGCGATCCCGTGGATCGATCAGCACGCCCGGGTTGAGGATGCCTTGCGGGTCCACCGTGGCCTTGGCTGCTTGCAGCATCTGGCGGTAAAGGGGCGGTGTTTCCTGCTCATAACCTGGGCGATGGTCGCGCCCCACAGC
>CAZRLI010000454.1:0-1754 GCA_964600535.1 uncultured Steroidobacteraceae bacterium
CGTCCGCGCAACACAGGCCGAGATCGACGAGGCTGTCACGGCACTCCGTGATGGCGAGCTCGTGGCGTTCCCGACCGAGACCGTCTACGGGCTCGGCGCGAACGCACAGAACCCCGCGGCGGTGCAGAAGATCTTCGAGGCCAAGGGTCGTCCGGCGACCCATCCGCTGATCGTGCACATCGACAGCCCGAAATACCTGCACCGCTGGGTGCGCGAGGTGCCGGATGCCGGGCAGGCGCTCGCCGATCGTTTCTGGCCGGGTCCACTCACCCTCGTCCTGCCCCGCAATCCGAACGTGCACGACATCATCACGGGCGGGCAGGACACCATCGCGGTCCGGGTGCCCGCGCACCCGATGGCGCAGCAACTCCTGACCGCTTTTGGCGGCGGCATCGCCGCGCCGTCCGCCAACCGCTTTGGCCGGGTGTCGCCCACGCGCGCCGAGCACGTGCGCGAGGAATTCGGTGACACGGTGCGCGTGGTTCTCGACGGCGGCGAGTCGCAGGTCGGGCTCGAGTCGACCATCGTCGCCTGCGGCCCGGCCGGCGTGCGCCTGCTGCGTCCCGGTGCCGTGACCCTTGCCCAGTTGCGGCAGGTCGCGGGAGACGTGCAGGTCGGACCGGCAGGCACGTCGCCCAGGGTTCCCGGCAGCACGCCCGTGCACTATGCGCCGGCGACCCCGATGACGATCGTACCCGCCGACGAAATCGATACCCGCGCCGAAGACGCCTCCGAAGGCGGGCGTCGCATCGCGGTGCTCGCCCAGCGCCTGCCGCTCAAGACCTATCCGTCGGTCACCTGGATCAATGCGGGCCGGCGCGCAGATGCCTACGCCCACGATCTCTACGCGAACCTGCGCACGCTCGACAAGGCGGGCTGTGAGCAGATCCTCGTGCAGGAAGTGCCCGCTGACGAGAAATGGGACGCGATCCGCGATCGCCTGATGCGCGGCGCGGCGGCGAGCGAGGTCGAGGGCGCGGACATGGCCGCGACCGGGGCACTGGGAGTCATGCCCTAGCGCGGATCCTCGGGGCCGCGCGCCGCGCATGACCGGATGCCACGTTCTCCTGCACGACGGCCGTCGCCCGGCGCGATGCGCTGCGGTGCGCGTGGCGTCGTGGCTCGCCGTTGCACTGCTCGCGGGCTGTGGCTCCACGCCGCAGCGCTCGTCCTACGCCTGCATGCGCGCCGTGCGCGGGGAACTTCCTGCGGGCTTGCCGGATGCGCGGGCGCACTGCCTCGCCTCCGCGCTGATCGCGCGCCGCTGCAGCCCCATCGAGGCGCAACTGGCCGGGCTCGGCAAGGAGTTCAGTGACCTGTTCACCCGCGGCGACGCATCCTGGAGCGACTGGCGCGCCGATCGGGCAGGGGTGGCATGCGCAAGCAGCGGCCTGGCGGACCTGGATGCCTGTTGCGCCCGGCGCGGATACTGACCGTGAGCGGGGTGGTGGCCCGGTTGCCCCGTCGCCCGGCAAGGGCATTGCCGTCGAGGAGATGGGCGGCCCGGGCGTCACCGTGGCGCCATGACCGCGTTCAGCGCAGGAAGGGCAGGTTGAGGCCCTGTTCCTTCGCACACTGGATGGCTTCCTCGTAACCCGCGTCCGCGTGCCGCATGACCCCGGTGCCCGGGTCGTTCCACAGCACCCGCTCGATGCGGCGCGCCGCTTCCTGCGTGCCGTCGCAGACGATGACGACGCCCGCGTGCTGCGAATAGCCCATGCCGACGCCGCCGCCGTGGTGGATCGAGACCCAGG
>CAZRLI010000455.1:0-1747 GCA_964600535.1 uncultured Steroidobacteraceae bacterium
GGCTGCGCGAGGGTGAGTGGCACAAATCGATCTTCGACTTCTACACGGTCGATGGCGCCGTGGCGCTTGCGCGTTACCTGCGCAACTGGACCGGCGGGCGTATGGTCATCAACATTGTCGACAACCCCATCAAGTGCCCGGTGGCACCGCTGGAATTCATCATGCTGGCCGACTGGTTCTTCCACGAGCATCACCTGCGCGACCGCGTGGAGCTGACGCTGGTGACGCCGCTGTCGGGTGCATTCACCAAACCGGTGGCCTCCCGCTTCCTGGGCGATATCCTGGAAGAAAAGGGCATCAAGGTCGTACCTGATTTCCTGATCGAGCACGTCGATCCTGACGCCCGGAAGATCGTCTCCTTCGATGAGCAGGAAGTCGATTACGATTTGTTGGTGAGCGTGCCGCTCAACAAGGGCAACGACGTCATCGCCCGCTCCGGCATGGGGGATGAGCTCAACTACGTTGCTGTCGACGCCCACACGTTCATCTCACCCAAGTGGTCGAATGTGTTCGTCCTCGGCGATGCGGCCGCCATTCCCACATCCAAAGCCGGTTCGGTTGCCCACTTCGCAGTCGACACCTTTGGTGAAAACTTCCTGCGCCACATCGATGGTCTGGAGATGCTGCCGACTTTCGATGGTCACGCTAACTGCTTCATCGAGTCTGGCTTTGGCAAGGGGATTCTCATCGACTTCAACTACGAGGTCGAACCGCTGCCGGGCAAATATCCGCTGCCGGGTGTCGGCCCGTTCACTCTGCTCCAGGAGTCAGAGATGAACCACTGGGGCAAGATGATGTTCCGCTGGATGTACTGGAATGTGCTGTTGAAGGGACAGGAGCTCCCGCTGCCGGCGCGCATGAGCATGGCCGGTAAGTGGAAGAATTAGGAGCATACCCATGGACCAGTCCCTGGTAGAACTCACCCAGAAAATCGACCAGCTCACTGCCCAGGTGGCCTACCTCACTGAACAGGCTCAGCTGGCCGAGCGCCAACGTCGCGATCGCGAAGAGCTGATGCACGATCTGACGCCAGTGGTCAACGAGGCGTTTCGCCTCTCGGTCGAGCAGCTGGAAGAGGTGGAGCAGTACGTCGATCTCAGCGACCTGCTCAACATCCTCAAGCGCGTGCTGCGTAACGGGCGCAATATCGAGAAGATGCTGGATCAGCTGGAAAGTCTGATGGATTTCAGCCAGACGGTCGGGCCGATCACCGATCAGGCGTTCTCGCAGGCCGTCGATGTGTTGGCCACCATGGAGAACAAGGGCTATTTTCTGTTTGCCCGCGGCGGTATGCAGATCATGGACAACATCGTCACGTCCTTCAGCGAAGACGACGTGCGGCTGCTGGGCGAAAACATCGTGCTGATCCTGCAAACGATCAAGGCCATGACACAGCCCGAGATCATGAACTTCGCCCGCAACATGGCCCAGGCCATCGAGGAGCAGCAGGAAGAGACCGACGTCAACATTGGCTACCGCTATCTGCTGCAGCAGATGCGCAATCCCGACGTGCGTCGCGGCTTTGCCCTCACGATGCGCGTCATGAGTTCGATTGGCAAAACAACCGGCGACAACCGCCAGACAGTCGCCGCTGCCCGTCTGAATTGAGCGGCGGGCACATTATCTGACAGAACAATTCAACAAAGAAAGGTTGACGTAATGGCTACGCGTGAAATTGCCGGCAAGACCGTCAAGGTCAACGACGAAGGGTTCATGACCGATCCGAGCGAATGGAACAAGGACATCG
>CAZRLI010000456.1:0-1744 GCA_964600535.1 uncultured Steroidobacteraceae bacterium
CGCACCCGGCACCGCCGCGCCCTTGCCGGCTTCGACCTTGCGGGCCCCGGCCTTGCGGGGCTCGGGCGCCGCGCGCTCGACGACTTTCGCCTTCGGCTCGACTTTGTCCGCCTTGCGCGCCACCGGTGCGGCAGCCTTGCGGGGCGCGGCTCTGGCGGCGGTCTTGCGGTGGTCGGCGGGGCTGGGCTTCTTCGATGCGTTCGTGGGCTTTTGCTTGCGTGTCATATCCCGTGCCGAATGAATGCTCGCGCCCCCCGCGCCCGGCACACCGGGGACAGGTATTGAAAGGGCGGCGAGGAAAAGCTGCGCATTGTACTAAAGACACGTCCTGCGCTGCCAAATTCCCGTGGCGGGGGGCTTCAGGGCCGGCGGGCAGCCTTGTCGGCAGGCGCAGCGGCGGCCATAAGTGCTTGAAGTTCAAGCTTTTCGTCCGCAGACAGGCCGGCGTCGCGGCTCTTGGCCAGCAGGTCGTCGACCCGCTTCCGGCCGGCGTTGGCCGCCAGGCGCGCGAGCGCGGTCGCGATTTCCTCCGCCGCCCCGCGGGCGTCGGGCACAAGCGATTCCTCGGCCGCCAGCCGGGCCAGCCGGTCCGCACCGGGCCGCTCGCGCCATCGTTCGAGGACCTGGGCCGTGCTGGCAGCAGGCTCGCGGCGCAGCCCCTCGAGCAGTTCCCGCAGGATGGCGATGCCGGGCTCATCGACGCCCGCCAGCGCGCCCACCAGCGCGCCATCGAGCTTGCCGGCTGCGGCCGGGTGGTGCAGCAGGACCTGCACCGCCTGGCCGACGAGGCCGCGACGACCGGCATCGCCCTGCCGCGCGCGCGGTCGCGCGGCGGCCCTCGTGGCCGGCGCGCCGCTGCGCCCCGGCCTGCCCGTGGCCGCGGCCGGGCCGGCTTGCTGCCACAGCGCCGCGAGCCGGTCCGGCGGCAGCCGGATGGCCTCGGCCACGCGGGCAACCAGCAATTCGCGATACACGCCGGGCGCGACGCGGGCCACGAGTGGACGCGCGAGCTCGGCGAAATGCGCGCGGCCATCGGCGTGGCCGAGGTCGGCCTGCGCGCCGAGCTCGCGCACCAGGTATTCGGACAGCGGCAGTGCGCCTGCGAGCCGCTGCTCGAAGGCCTGCGCGCCTTCTGCCGCGACGAGCGTGTCGGGATCGTGCCCCTCGGGCAGGAAGAGGAAGCGGATCTCGCGGCCCTCGCGCACTTCGGGCAGGGCGTTGGTCAGCGCACGCCACGCGGCGGCGCGCCCGGCCCGATCGCCGTCGAAGGCGAAGACCACTTCGCTCACCAGCCGGAAGATGCGCTTCAGGTGCTCGGGCGTGGTCGCGGTGCCGAGCGTCGCGACGGCATAGCGCAGGCCCGCCTGGTGCAGGCGCACCACGTCGATGTAGCCCTCGACGACCAGCAGGCGCGCAAGCCGGGTGCGCGCCTGGCGCGCCTCGTAGAGCCCATAGAGCTCGCGGCCCTTGTGGAAGAGCGGCGTCTCGGGGGAATTGAGGTACTTCGGTTCGCCGTCGCCGATCACGCGGCCGCCGAAGCCGATCACGCGGCCGCGCGCATCGCGGATCGGGAACATCAGCCGGTCGCGGAAGCGGTCGTAATGGCGCTCGCCGCCCTGGGCTTGCGCGCCGTCGCGCTCGATGATCAAGCCCGTCTCGGCGAGCGAGCGGCGGCTCGGCTCGTCGACGCCGAAGCGGCGCAGCACGTCGTTCCAGTAATTCGCGGCATAGCCGATCAGGAAGC
>CAZRLI010000457.1:0-1742 GCA_964600535.1 uncultured Steroidobacteraceae bacterium
TCAAGACCTACCGCATCCCGATGCTGTTCTACGCACCGAAGCACCTCGCGCCGGGCCGCGTCGACACGCTGACGACGCAAATCGACGTGGCCCCGACCGTGCTCGGGCTGCTCGGCCTGCCATACAGTGCGCCGTTCTTCGGCCAGGACGTGCGGCACGCGCCGGCCGCGGATCGCGTCGCGTTCTTCAGCCACAACCATGACGTCGCGCTCTACCGCGACGGCGAGCTCGCGATCCTCGGCCTCAAGAAGGAAGTGAAGAACCTGCGCTACGACGCGGCCAGCAACTCGTATTCAGCCGCACCCGCCGATCCGGCGCTCGATGCACTCGCCGTCGCCTACTACCAGACGGCCTACGAGATGTTCCGCGAGCGCCGCTACGTGCCGACACCGCCCGCAGTGCTGCGACCGCGAGTCGCGGCGCGCGGCGCACCCTGAGCTACCACGGCAGCTCGCTGCCGTCGTAGCGCCAGAACCGGCCGGCCTTGCCGGCGTCGAGCCCCGCGATGACCTTGATGAGCCCCGCGACACTCTCGGGCGCATCGATGTCCGCGCGCGGCCCGCCCATGTCGGTACGCACCCAGCCGGGGTGCAGCACCGCGACGACGAGGCCGCGCTCGCGGCCCAGGTCGATCGCCAGCGACTTCATGTACGCGTTGAGCGCCGCCTTGCTGGCGCGGTAGGCATAGAGGCCGCCCGAGGTGTTGCCCGCGATCGAGCCGACCACGCTCGACAGCGCAACGATCCGGCGGCCGGTCGAGCGCGCGACGTTGTCCACGAACGCCTCGGTCACCTTCATCGGCCCGGTGACGTTGACGCGGAAGATCTCCTCCCAGTCGGCGTAGTCGATCTCGCCGAAGCGGCTGGTCGGAAAGCCCGCGCCCACCCGGCTGCCACGGCCCATGGTGCCGGCGCTGTTGAGCAGCAGGTCGATCGCGCGCCCGCCGACCCTGCGCGCGGCCGCATCGACGCTCCCGTGGTCGGCGACATCGAGCTGCTCCACCACCACGCGGCTGCCGCTCGCGTGGGCCAGCCCCGCAAGATCGGTGGCGGCATCGGGCCGGCGCGCGCAGGCGATCACGTCCCAGCCGAGCGCGGCGTACTGCCGCGTGAATTCGAGTCCGAGCCCGCGATTTGCGCCCGTGACGAGGACTGTCGCCATGCCGCACGCTCCTTTCGTTTATGATCGCGCGCCCATGATGCATCCCTATCGCAAGATCGTCATCCAGCGCCTGACGGGCGAGTTCCGCAGTTCGACCGGCATCGTCGAGGCGCCCTGGCGCGACCCGGGCCCGGGCGAGATCGTGGTCCGCAACCGCTACGCCGGTGTCAATGCGATCTTCGACCAGAACCTCTGCCGCAACACGGTCCGCTATGTCGATGTCGTGCCGCCGTATGACGTCGGCATCGAGGCGATCGGCGAAGTGGTGGCGATCGGCGAGCGTGTCGACGGCTTGCGCATCGGCGACGCGGTCACCAACGTGAAGCTCGGCGGCGGCTATCGCGACTACCAGGTCGCCGACGCGCGGCGCGTGATCCGCGTGCGCGAGGCATCGCCGGAAATCCTCGCGTTGATTGCCTCGGGCGTCTCGGCGATGGTGGCGCTCGAGCGCATCGCCGACCTGCGCAGCGGCGAGACGGTGGCGGTCTCCGCGGCCGCGGGCGGACTCGGCCAGTTCGTCATGCAACTCGCGAAGCGCGCCGGCAACCACGTGATCGCGCTCACGGGTTCCGACCACAAGG
>CAZRLI010000458.1:0-1735 GCA_964600535.1 uncultured Steroidobacteraceae bacterium
ACCTGCCGATGCGCGAGAAGGAGCTCGACCGCGCGCAACTGGTCCCGCAGGAAGTCGGTGTCAGCCGCCACGGCCTCAAGCTGCCGCCCAGCATCGTGATCGGCCAGAAACTGAACCTCGTGCTGCGGCGACTGCTGGTCCAGAGTCGCGAGTACATCAGTTTCGACGACCTGCCGATTCCCTTCCGCTGCGTCGCGACCGACATCGGCAACGCGCAGCAGGTGGTGTTCGGCGACGGCGACCTCACCCTCGCCGTACTCGCGAGCGCCGCCATCCCGGGCGCCTTCGCGCCGGTGCGCCATGAAGGCCGCCTGCTCGTCGACGGCATGGTCAGCAACAACATCCCGGCCGACGTCGCGCGTGCGATGGGCGCCGATCGGCTGATCGTCGTCAATGTGAGCGAGCCCTTGCTGCCGGCGGAGGAGCTCGGCTCGCCGGTTTCGATCCTGATGCAGTCGCTCTCGGGCCTGGTCGACCGCGAGAGCGCCCGCGTGCTCGCGCAGCTGCAGCCCCAGGACGTAGTCCTGAAGCCCGACATGCCCGGCATCGCCTCGCTCGATTTCGAGAAGGTCGGCGCCGCCGTGCGGGCCGGCGAAACTGCCGCGCTGGCACAGTCCGCAGCCCTGCAGCGGCTCGCCATGGGCCCCGCGGAGTTCGCGGCGTGGCGCACGGCGCACCTGCGCCACCCCATCGGCAATCCGCGCATCGCGTTCGTCGACGTGCGCAGCGACACCAGCCGCACCGCGGGGCTCGTGCGCGACCGCCTCGGCATGCAGGAAGCGAGGCCCTTCAGCTTCGACGCGGTGTCGGAGCAGATCGACCGCGCCTTCGGCGCCGGCACCTACCAGCGCATCGACTACCGGCTCGAGGAGCACGAGGGCGAGTACGGGTTGATCGTGCGCCCGGTCGACAAGGCCTGGGGGCCGAACTACCTGCGCTTCGGCCTGCAGTTCGAGGACGACTTCAAGGGCCACGACGACTACCAGTTGAACGCCGAGTTGCGCATGACGGGACTGAGCTCGACCGGCGCCGAATGGCGCAACCTGCTGCAGCTCGGCCGCCAGGGCGGCCTCACCTCGGAGTTCTACGCGCCCTTCGGCCGGCTCGGCCGCTGGTTCGTCGCCCCGCAACTGCAATACCTCGCGCTCAGCCAGCCGCTGCGTGTCGGCCACGACGAAGTGGCCCGCTACCGGGTCGAATCCTCGGGCGCAGAACTGCGCTTCGGCCGCGACTTCGGCGAGAACACCCGCGTCGCCCTCTCCGCATCACGGCTGCACGATCGCGCCAAGCGGCTGGTCGGCGATCCGTTCCTGCCGGAGAGCGAAAGAGCGGATATCGCGGGCCTCGAGCTCCAGTTCCTCCACGACGACCTCGACAGTGTCGCGTTCCCGACGCGCGGCGCCCGGCTCGAGGCGAGCTACGGCCGCTTTGGCGAAGCCCTCGGTGCGCACCAGCGCGGCGACCTCGCGCGGCTCTCGTGGGACCAGGCGATGAGCATCGGACGCAACACCTTCACGATCGGCGCGCGCGCTTCGGTCTCCACCGACGACATCGACTCCTACAGCACCGGCGCCAACCTCGGCGGCCTCACCAACCTGTCCGGTTTTGGCGAGAACGAACTGTTCGGCAACCAGATGGTGTTTGCGCGCCTGACCTACTACCGCCGCTTCGGTGCGACCGAGTCGCTGATCCAGATGCCGCTGTACGTGGGCGTGAGCGCGGAAGCGGGCAACGT
>CAZRLI010000459.1:0-1733 GCA_964600535.1 uncultured Steroidobacteraceae bacterium
ATCGGGCTCGGGCAGTTCTGCCACGCGATCCGCCGCAACCTGAACATGCTCTACGTCATCGAGAACAACGGCGTGTACGGGCTCACCAAGGGCCAGTTCTCGGCCTCGGCCGACGTGGGCACCAGGGCAAAGAAGGGCGACCTCAACCAGCAGCCGCCGATCGACCCGGTGCTGCTGGCGATGAGCCTCGGTGCCTCGTTCGTCGCGCGCAGCTTCTCGGGCGACAAGGCACAGCTCGTGCCGCTGATCCAGGCCGGCCTGCGCCATCGCGGCTTTGCGCTGATCGACGTGCTCTCACCCTGCGTCACCTTCAACGACCACGAGGGCTCGACCAAGAGCTACGCCTATACGCGCGAACACTATGAGCCTGCGGTCAACGCCGACTTCGTGCCTTTCGAGCGCGAGATCACCGCCGATTATGCGGAGGGCGAGCGCCTGCCGGTGGTGATGCACGACGGCAGCCGGATCCTGCTGCGCAAGTTCGCGCAGGACTACGACCCGACCGACCGGATCGCGGCCAGCGCCTATATCCAGGCGCGGCTGCAGCAGGGCGAGTTCCTGACGGGCCTGCTGTACATCGATGAGACGCAGAAGGAATTCCACGAGCTGAACGGCACGCCCGACGCCCCGCTCAACAGCCTGTCGCTCCCGACCCTGTCGCCCGGCGCGCAGGGGCTCCAGAGGATCCTCGCGCGATACCGGTGAACCGCGTGCGGCGGGCTGCTAGACTCGCGCCCCTCTCAGCACTACCGGAGTGGTTACATGGGCAAGGGTGACGGCCGCAGCCGCCGCGGCAAGATCTACCAGGGCTCGTTCGGCAAGACCCGGCCGAAGAAGCCGGCTGCGAAGAAGAAGGCCGCGAAGAAGAAATCCGCCGCGAAGTGAGCGGCTAGGTCGCGCGCGTGACCTTGCGCGCTGCGACATCATGGATCAGTTGCACCGCCGTGCGATCGCACGGCGGCAGCTCGATGTCGGCGGCATCGAGCGGCGTCACGCGTTCGCCCCAGCGGATGAGATGCGCGCAGAAGGTCAGCCCGCCACCGAATGCCGGCAACAGCAGCCAGCCGCCCTTGGGGACCCGGCCTTCCTCGAGTGCCTCGCACAAGCCGACAGGTACGGTTGCCGAGGACATGTTCCCGTAGCGCTGCACGTTCGTGAACACCCGCTCCATCGGGATGCCGGCCCGCTTCGCCACCGCCTCGATGATCCTGAGATTCGCCTGGTGCGGCACGACCAGCTGCACGTCGTCGGCGGTCAATCCCCGCTTCGCGAGCGCCGCTTCGCTCGCCTGGCTCATGCCGAGCACTGCGCGCTTGAAGATTTCCTGGCCCTCGAACTGCCACGAGGTGACGCCATAGAGCCGTCCCTGGTTGGCATAGGCGCCGCCCATGCCGTGGATGCGCAGGATCTCCCGCGCATCACCGAAGCACCCGAGCTTCTCGGCCAGCAGTCCTTCCTCGTCCGGCGTCGCCTGCAGGACCACCGCCGCGGCGCCGTCGCCGAACAGCACCGCGACATTGCGATCGGTCCAGTCCATGTAGGGCGAGATGATCTCGGCGCCGATGACCAGCGCGTTGCGCACGACCCCGCCACGGATCATCGCAGTCGCCGTCGACAGCCCGTAGAGGAAACTCGTGCAGGCGGTATTGACGTCCATCGCGGCGCAGCCGGCCGCGCCGATCCGCTGCTGCAGCCCCGAGGCCATGTTCGGCACCTGGTCCTCGAAGCTGCAG
>CAZRLI010000460.1:0-1732 GCA_964600535.1 uncultured Steroidobacteraceae bacterium
AAGTCGTCCTTGCGGCTGAAGTCGAGATACAGCATCGACGCCACTGCGTCGACGCGCAGGCCGTCGAAGTGGAACTCGCCGAGCCAGTAGCAGGCGCTCGACAGCAGGAACGAACGCACCTCGTGCCGCTCGTAGTCGAACACCAGCGTGCCCCAGTCGCGGTGCTCGCCGCGCCGCGGGTCGGCATACTCATAGAGCGGCGCGCCGTCGAAGCGTGCGAGGCCGTGTGCGTCGCGCGGGAAATGGCCCGGCACCCAGTCGAGCAGCACGCCGAGGCCCGCGGCGTGGCAGGCGTCGATGAAGTGGCGCAGGTCGTCCGGTGCGCCGTGGCGGCTGGTGGGCGCAAAGTAGCCGGTGGTCTGGTAGCCCCAGGAGTCGTCGAGCGGGTGCTCGGTGACGGGCAGCAGTTCGAGGTGCGTGTAGCCGAGATCCTTCACGTAGGGCACGAGCGTGTCGGCGAGCTCGCGCCAGGAGTAGTAGCGCCCGTCGGCGTGGCGCCGCCACGAACCGGCGTGTACTTCGTAGATGCTCATCGGCGCATGCAGCCAGCCGCGCTCGGCGCGGGCGGTGAGCCAGTGACTGTCGCGCCAGGCGTGGGTGGAGTCGGCGGCGACGCGCGAGGCCGTGTCCGGTCGCAACTCGGCCTGCCGCGCGTACGGGTCCGACTTCAGGGAAATGGTCCCGCTGTCGCGGTGGCGGATCTCGAACTTGTAGAGCTCCCCGGGCGCGAGGTCCGGCACGAAGAGCTCGAACACGCCGCTCGAACCGCGCGCGGACATCGGGCACTGGCGCCCGTCCCAGTGGCAGAAGGGGCCGACCACGCTGACGCTTTCGGCATGCGGCGCCCACACGGCGAAGCGCACGCCGGCGATGCCATCGCGGATACGCGGCACGGCGCCGAGCATCTCCCACGCGGAGGCGTGGCTGCCTCGCGCGAAGCTCGCGAGCGATCCGGCGTCGATCTCGGGAGCAAAGCAGTAAGGGTCGTGGCGCGAATGTGTCCCGGCGGCATCACTCCATTCGACCCGGTAGCGCGCGGGCAGGAGGCCGGCGCTGCCTCGCCAGAGGAAGAAATCGGAGTGCTCGAGCCGCCGCGGTTCCAGCTTGCCTTCGAGCGAGACACCGTGGGCGCGCGGCAGATAGAGCAGCACGGCACAGCTGCCATCGGCGGCGTCGTGGCGGCCGAGCACCCCGTGGGGATGGTGGTGGCGACCGCCCGCGACGCGCTCGAGGTCTCGCGCGAGCGTGTCGAGCAGCGGGTCGGTTGTCGTTGGGTCGCGTGTGATAACGTGTATCTACCATATGCCGAAGCAAGCCGCACGCGTGTCGTCCGGCCGCTACGTCAGCCGCCTCACCGGCGGGGCGCTCGCGGTGATCATGGCCGGCGGTCGCGGCGAACGGCTCGGGCCGCTGACGGCGAATCGCTGCAAGCCCGCGGCGCCCTTTGGCGGCAAGTTCCGCATCGTCGATTTCGTGCTGTCGAACTGCGTGAACTCGGGCATCCGCCAGGTCATGGTGCTGACGCAGTACAAGGCGCAGTCGCTGATCCAGCACGTGCAGCGTGGCTGGGGCTACCTGCGCGGCGAGTTCGGCGAATTCGTCGACGTGGTCCCCGCGCAGCAGCAGCGTGGCGAGCACTGGTATCTCGGCACCGCCGATTGCGTCTACCAGAACCTCGAGGCCATCCTGAACCATCATCCGAAGTACGTGCTGGTGCTCGCCGGGGACCACA
>CAZRLI010000461.1:0-1725 GCA_964600535.1 uncultured Steroidobacteraceae bacterium
TGCTGCATCCGCAAAGCGTCGTGCACTCGCTCGTCGAGTACCAGGACGGCTCGATGCTGGCGCAGCTCGGCGCGCCCGACATGCGCACGCCGATCGCCTGCGCGCTCGCGTGGCCGGAGCGCATGGCGTCCGGTGTAGAATTCCTCGATCTCGTGAAGGTGGCGAGGCTCGATTTCGGCAGGCCCGACCTCGAACGCTTCCCCTGCCTCGCGCTCGGCCAGGCAGCGGCGCGCGCCGGCGGGCTGATGCCCGCCGTCGTCAATGCGGCGAACGAGGTGGCGGTGGCGGGTTTCCTCGCCGGGCGACTGAACTTTACGGGCATACCCGAGGTCATTGAATCGGTCATGACAAAGGCGACGACGGGGCAGATCGGCACCATCGACGACGTACTGGGTGCCGACCGTGAGGCGCGGGCGCTCGCCGCCGGGGCGCTCGCGTGAGCGCGTTGTGGTACGAGAAGCTGCTCTGGTTCCTGGTTGCGGTGAGCCTGCTCGTGACCGTGCACGAGTTCGGGCACTACTGGGTCGCCCGCCGCCTCGGCTTCAAGGTGCTGCGCTTCTCGGTCGGGTTCGGGCGACCGCTGCTGAAGCGCGCCTGGGGCAGGGACCGCACCGAGTACGTGCTCGCCGCCATCCCGCTGGGCGGCTACGTCAAGCTGCTCGACGAGCGCGAGGGCGGGGTCGAGCCCTCCGAGCTGCACCGCTCCTTCACGCGTCGGCCTGTCTGGCAGCGAATCCTGGTGCTGCTCGCGGGCCCGGCCTTCAATATCGCGTTCGCCATCCTCGTGCTGTGGGGCATGTTCTGGGCGTCCGGCATCACCGAAGTGCGGGCGGTCGTCGGCGACGTCAAGGCGGGCTCGCCCGCTGCCGTCGCAGGCCTCGCGCGCGGCGATGAAATCGTCGCCGTCGAGGGTCGCCCGGTCGGCGGCCAGCGCGAGGTGATATTCGGGCTCCTCGACGGCTTGAGCGGCAACGGCCGTGCCGCGCTGACGCTGCACGATGCCCACGGCGCCGCGCGCCAGGTGGAGCTCGAGGTCGCCGATGCGACTGCGCGACGCCGGCTGACCGAGCCCGAGCAGCTGTTCGACGGCATCGGCTTCCAGTTCTGGCAGCCGCAGGTCCCGGCCGAGGTGGGCACGGTGACGCCGGGCGGCCCCGCGGACCAGGCGGGGTTGAAGCCGGGAGACCTGATCACCGCGGTCGACGGCGCGCCGATCGCGGATTTCCGCGCGCTGGTGGCGCGCATTTCGGCTGCCCCGGGGCAAAGCGTCGCGGTCGCGTTCCGGCGCGGCGGGGTCGAGTCGAGCGTGCGCCTGCAGGTCGCCGCCGAATCGGTCGACGGCCGCAGCGTCGGGCGCATCATGGTCACGCCGGCGGCGCGCGTCAGCTGGCCCGATTCGATGCTGCGCCACATCGACCTGTCGGCGGCCGGCGCGCTCGCGAGGGCCGCGCAGGAATCCTGGGACATGACGGTGCTGCAGGCGCGCCTGTTCACGCGGATGCTGCTTGGCCAGGTGTCGATGAAGAACCTCTCCGGGCCGCTGTCGATCGCCGAGTACGCCGGGGAGTCGGCAGCAGCCGGCGTCGGCGCGTTCCTCGGCTTCCTGGTGCTGATCAGCCTGTCGCTCGGCTTCCTCAACCTGCTGCCGATCCCGATCCTCGACGGCGGCCAGATCGTCTTCCAGCTGATCGAGGGCCTGAAGGGCAGCCCGCTGTCGGAGCGCGC
>CAZRLI010000462.1:0-1718 GCA_964600535.1 uncultured Steroidobacteraceae bacterium
GAGATGCGCGCGCCCGAACGGCTATCATCCGCGTCATGACGCAGAAGAAGACGACACTCGGCCGCGGGCTGGCCGACCTGCTCGGCCAGGCCGCACAGCGCGCGCAGGCGGCTGCGCCCGCAGCGGGTGCGCCGCGTGCGGGCGAAGAGCTCGCCCGGCTGCCGCTTGATTTGTTGCAGCGCGGGCGCTACCAGCCGCGCACCGACATGCGGCCCGAATCGCTGCAGGAGCTCGCCGATTCGATCAAGGCGCAGGGCATCGTGCAGCCGATCGTCGTGCGCCCGCTCGCCGGGGCCGGCGAGGGCGCCACGCAGCGCTACGAAATCATCGCCGGTGAGCGCCGCTGGCGCGCGGCGCAGCTCGCGGGCCTCGCCGAAATCCCGGCCGTCATCCGCCAGGTGCCCGACGAGGCGGCGATCGCGATGGCGCTCATCGAGAACATCCAGCGCGAGAACCTCAATCCGCTCGAGGAAGCGCGCGCACTCGAACGGCTGATCGCGGAGTTCGGCGTCACGCACCAGCAGGCCGCCGATGCCGTCGGGCGCTCGCGCGCCGCGGTCAGCAACCTGCTGCGCCTGCTCGAGCTGGCGCCCGAAGTCTCGGAGCTGGTCGAGAAGCGCAGCCTCGAGATGGGTCATGCGCGCGCGCTCCTCGGCCTGACGCAGCGGCGCCAGCAATCGGAGGTCGGCGCGCTGGTCGCGCGCAAGGGTCTTTCGGTGCGCGAGACCGAGGCCCTCGTGCGCCGCCTCACGACGCCGCACGATCCGGCGCCCGCCCCCGCCCAGGACCCGAACGTTACCCGGCTCGAGGGCGAGCTGACCGAGAAGCTCGGCGCGAAGGTCGCGATCCAGCACGGCGCGGGTGGCAGGGGCAAGCTGGTCATCAATTACCACAGCCTCGACGAACTCGACGGCATCCTGGCCCACATCCACTGACCCGGCACCGACGCCCCCTACGTAGTTCCCGCTTATTTCTTGCTGGCGCCGCAGCCCCCCCGTATAATCCGCGCGCTTCGCAAACGGGGCCCTAAGTGGCTGCCGTGCAAGGAAAATTGGGCTGAAGGCCGACTCCCGTCCGACGGTGATCAAGACGCGCGAACCTGACGTCAGGCGACTCGCCGCGCGGATCCTGATCGCTCAGGCGGCGGTCACGGTCGCCCTCGCTGCGCTGTGTTACGGCCTGTGGGGAGCCCGTCACGGTGCATCGGCACTGGCGGGCGGGTCGATCGGCTTCATTGCGAACCTGTACATGACCCTGGCGGCGCTGCGCCCTGGTGGCGGCGCCGGTCTGGTATTGGGCCGGGTCCTGCTCGGCCAGTTCGTGAAGGTGGCGCTGACCGTTGCGATGTTCGTCGCAGTGGCGCGCACCGGCAAGGCGGTATGGCCGCCGATCATCGCGACCTATGTCGCGACGCTCGCGGTGTTCTGGGCAGTGCCCGCGTTGGCGGGACCCCGGCTGCCGCCGCGGTCGAGGGGATGAAGGCAAGGGCAAGGTTCGAGCAGCGATGGCAACCGCACACGGCGCAGAACACGGCACGACGCCGACCGACTACATCGTCCACCACCTCACCCACCTGAAGGTGGGCGAGGGCTTCTGGACGTGGCACATCGATACGCTGCTGATGTCCGCGCTGCTCGCGATCCTCGTCGGCTGGGTCTTCCGGGCGGCCGCGCGCCGCGCCAGCGCCGGCGTGCCCGGCAAGTTCGTCGGCTTCATCG
>CAZRLI010000463.1:0-1709 GCA_964600535.1 uncultured Steroidobacteraceae bacterium
GGTCGATCGGGTGCGCGTCGCGCCGCTGTCCTCGCGCGCCTACGGCGCCGAGCTCACGATTCGCTGGGAGCCGCGCCGCACCTGGTCAGCGTGGCTCAGCTATAGCTGGTCCGAGGTCACCGACCGCTTCGAGGACTCGCGCGCGCTGCGCACCTGGGACCAGCGGCATTCCGCGGTGACGGGCGCCTCCTGGACGCAGGGGCCCTGGCAGCTGTCGGGCAACCTGATCTGGCACAACGGCTGGCGCCAGAATTCGCTCGCGGTCGCGGCGGCGAGCGGCGGTGGCGCGCAACTCGTGCTCTCGCCGCGCAACGCCGAGGCCTGGTCCGACTATTTCTCCTTCGACGCGCGCGCGAGCTGGCAGCGCGCGCTGCCGCTCGGCTCGCTGCAGGTCTTTCTCGAACTCAGCAACGTCACCGACCACGCCAACCCCTGCTGCACCGAATACCGCCTCGTCGTGCCGGGCGATGCAACGAGCCTCGAGGGCGAGCGCTCGACCTGGCTGCCCCGCTACGGCCTGGTCGGCGTCACCTGGTTCCTGCCCTAGCTAGCGCGGCCCGGGCGGCGCGTACTTCGCGAGCCAGTCCTGTACCTCGTGATACCAGAAGAGCGAGTTGCCGGGCTTCAGCACCCAGTGGTTCTCGTCGGGGAAGTACACGAGCTTCGAGGGCACGCCGCGGGTCTGCAGCGTGTTGAAGAGCTCGATGCCCTGGTTGACCGGCACGCGCTGGTCGAGCTGGCCGTGGATCACGAGGGTCGGCGTGACGAAGTTTCCGGCCGAGGTGTGCGGCGAGTAGCGGGCGAACTCCCCGGGCTTCTCCCAGAAGTTGAAGAAGCGCTCCTTCGACGCGCCGTAGTCCGCGCCGATCTGGGTGAAGTTGTCGTACACCGCCGCGTGCGCGATCAGCGCCTTGAAGGGGTGCGGCCGGCCGAGGAGCGTGGCGGCGAGGAAGCCGCCATAGCTGCCGCCGCCCGCGACCATGCGATCGGCATCGACGTAGGGCCGGGACGCGAGCCACTGCGCCGCCTTGATCGTGTCCTCGTAGGGCATCGTGATGCGGTCCGGGTTGATCGAATCGGCGAAGGCCTGGCCGAATCCGCTCGAACCGTGGAAGTTGTGCCAGGTGACGATATAGCCCCAGTTGGCGAAGACATGCGCGTTCCAGCGGTAGGTCACGGCGTCCTGGATGCCGTTGTGCGGCCCACCGTGCAGCAGCATGTACACCGGGTACTTCTTCGCGGGGTCGAATCCGGGCGGGTAGATCACCCACATCTGGATGTCGTCGTCGCGGGCGCCCTTGTAGGTGACGCTCTCGACCTTGCCCATCGCGAGGCTGGCGAGCGCGCCGTCGTTGAAGGTGGACAGCTTCGTCGCGGCGCCCCTGGCGAGATCGAGCTGCACGAGCGTGGCGGGCTCGGAGAAGCCCTGCCGCAGCGCGACCGCGGTCCGGCCGGCGATCTTGAGGCCCGAGTAGCTGCCCGCAGCGGTCACGGCGCGCGGCGTGCCGCCGGCGAGCGCGAAGCGGTAGATGCGGGCGGTCGCCGCGTCGTCGATGACGCCATAGATCGATTTCGAGTCGCTCGCCCACACCAGGCCATCGGCCGAGCGGTCCCATTGCTCGGTGAGGCCGCGGGTCGTGCCGCTCGCCCGATCGAGCAGCATCAGTCGCTGCGTGTCCGCGTAGAAGCGCGGCGTGCGCTTCTGTGCA
>CAZRLI010000464.1:0-1707 GCA_964600535.1 uncultured Steroidobacteraceae bacterium
CGCGGCGCTCCTCCACCGACAGCTGCGGATTCCAGAGATCGCAGATCAGGATCACGCGCGTCTCGTCGCTGTCGTTCCAGGCCTCGTGCTCGATCGTATCGTCGAACACCCAGGCCTCGCCGAGGCGCCATTCGCGAGTCTCGTTGCCGACCCGGAAGCGGCAGTGGCCCGGCAGGACCAGCGGCAGGTGCACGAGCAGGCGGAAGTTCGCGACGCCGGTGTGCGGCGGGATGTGGGTATGGGGCTGCAGCACGGAAAAGAGGGCGGTGGGCGAGCGCAGCGGCACCTGCGCCTGCGGCAGTTTCGCGATGGCCGCCATGCTGCGCGGCGCCCGGCGGCAATGCGCCTCGATGGGCTTGCCCTGCTCGAAGAAATGGAAAGCGGTCCAGCGCGGTGAATTGTTCAACTCGCGCCATTGGTCGAGCGGCAGGTGATCGGGGTAGTGGATGTAGGGGCCGAACTCCGCGGCATCCTCGGCGAGGATAGTGCGCAGTTCGTCCTGGATCGCGGGGGTCGCGGCCTCGAATTCCTCGAGCCACGGGAAGTCCTCGCGCTCGTGGAAGCCGACCGGCGGCAGGCCGGGGAAATAATACTCGAGCGGCAACTGCGGATAGCGGGGCGTCACCCGCAGCGTGATGCCGATGAAGTGCTCGAGCCGCCGGCGCCCGGCGGGGCTGCACTGGCTGGCCGCGTCGGCCGAGGCGGCGCGGACATAGTCGCCCAGGTCCTTCGCATAGCGGGCCTGTACCTCGCGGCCGTGGCGCACCGCCGCGAGGGTCGGCGGATCCAGCAGCGAGTCCGGCGGGGCATCGGCGAGCGCGATGCCATAGGCACTCGCGGCCTGCTTCAATTGCCCGATCTGCTCGAGCATCGTCGCGCTCATCAGCAGCGCGCGGAAATCGCGCGCATCGAGGGTGAGCGCCTCGCGCAACGCCTCGAAGGCGCCGTCGATGTTCTGCCGCTGGCGCCGGACCACGGCGAGGTTCAGCCAGGCGGACAGGTTGCCCCGGTCGCGCGCGAGGCCCTGCAGCAGGGCGGCTTCGGCCGTCGCAAAGTCCCCGGCGGCCATCGCGCGCATGGCCGCCTGGTTCCCCGCGGCGGCTTCAGCGGTCGTGCTCATGCGCGGCAACTATACAAGGCTTTGCCGCGGCTCGTGTCGTCGGCAACAATGGCGCCCATGGCGCAAATCCAGGCATCCGATTCCGACGTGCAGGCGGCACTCGCCGCCTTGCGCGCGGGCCAGGCACGCGAGGCGCGCGACCTGTACCTGCGCGTGATCGAGGGCGGGCGCTCCGATGCGCCGGTCCTGCTGGGTGTCGCTCACGCCTGCCGGCTGCTGGGCGATGAGCCGGGCATGGTCGCGGCGATCGACCGGCTGCTGGCTGCGGACCCGCGCCACACCCGTGCCCTGCTGTTCAGGGCCGACCATTTCGCCGCGAAGGGCGATTCCCGCTCGGCCTCCGCCTTCTACCGGCGGGCGCTGCAGACCGCGCCCCCCGCCGCGGAACTGCCCGCCGATCTCGCGGCGGAGCTGCGGCGCGCGGAGGAAACCTGCGCCCGCCACGCGGCGCAGTACAAGGCCTGGCTGCAGGAGCAGCTCGCCGCGAAAGGCTTCGACCCGCAGCGCTCGAGCGCCCGCTTCGCGCAGTCCTTCGACCTGGTGCTCGGGGAGAAGCAGGTCTACGTGCAGCAGCCGAAGACCTACTA
>CAZRLI010000465.1:0-1707 GCA_964600535.1 uncultured Steroidobacteraceae bacterium
CCGGCGAGAAGGAGATCCAGTTCGTCTCCGAGGCGCAGGAACTCGCGATCGGCCGGGAACAGTACGCACCGATGCGCCAGGCGGAGGGCGGCGATTTCAAGGTGCTGCCGGAGCTCACGGCCTACGTGAATGGTGTCGGGCAGAAGCTCGCGGCGGTTTCCGATCGCCCGCTGCCCTACGAATTCGTCGTGCTCGACAACTCCGTGCCCAATGCCTGGGCGCTGCCGGGCGGGAAGATCGCGGTGAACCGCGGCCTGCTGGCCGAACTCACCAGCGAAGCGGAGCTGGCCGCCGTGCTCGGCCACGAGATCGTGCATGCCGCCGCGCGCCATGGCGCCAAGGCGCAGGACCGCGGCGTCATGATGCAGGCCGGCATGGCGGCGGCACAGGTCGGCGCCGCGGTCGGCGGCATGGATGCGGGCCTCGCGAACCTCGCGCTCGGCGGCGCCTCGATCGGCCTGTCGATGGTGCAGATGAAGTACGGCCGCGACCAGGAACTCGAGAGCGACCACTACGGCATGAAGTACATGAAGCTCGCGGGCTATGACCCGTGGGGTGCCGTCACGCTGCAGGAGACCTTCGTGCGCCTCTCGAGCAGCAAGGGCGCCAAGGCGCAGGGCTGGCTCGAGGGCCTGTTCGCCTCGCATCCGCCCTCGCAGGAGCGCGTCGAGCGCAACCGCGCCACCGCCGCCGCGCTCGGCCGCGGCGGGACGATCGGCGCGGACACCTACGCCGCGACCGTCAAGCCGCTGCTCGCGATGAAGCCCGGCTTCGACAAGTACGACGCGGCGGTCGCGGCGGCGCGCAGGAAGGAACTCGACAAGGCACGCGCGCTGGCGCTCGAGGCTGCGCGCCTGCTGCCGCAGGAAGGCCGCGCGCAGCAGCTGCTCGGGGACATCGCCGTCGCGCAGGACCAGCCGAAGGAAGCGCTCGAGCATTTCGCGAGGGCGCAATCCCTCAATCCCGACTACTTCGGCTCCTGGCTCGGTGCGGGCATCGCTGCCTACAAGCTCGGCGACAAGCCGGCCGCCAGGCTCGCGTTCGAGCGCAGCGCGAAGCTGCTGCCGACCGCGGCCTCCGCGTACTACCTCGGTGCCATCGCGCGCGATCGCGGCGACCGGGCCGCCGCGCTGCAGCTGTTCAAGGCCGCCGCCGGCTCGGACAGTCCCTACGGCAAGGAGGCCGCCCAGGAATACGTGCGCCTCGACCTGCCGCAGAACCCCGGCAACTACGTCGCGGCCGGCGTGCAGATGGACGCCAGCGGCAAGGCCTATGTGGTCATCGAGAACCGCGCGCCGGTGGCGCTCGCCCACATCGTCGTCACGCCCGTGCTCGTCGACATGAACGGGCGCGTCCTGCAGCAGGGCGGCGCGCTGCAGATCGGGGGTCCCGTGCCGCCAGGCCAGCGGGCCATGGTCGCGTTCGGCACCGGCAACCTCACCGTCGAGCAGTTGAAGAACCTGAAAGCCCGCGTCGACGCGGCACGGCTCGCGCCCTAGCGCGTGAAGTGGCCGGAGGCATCTGGGCGGCGCCATCGCGAGATCCTCGCGATCGCAGGGCCCATGATCCTCGCGAACCTCTCGCCGCCGCTCATCGGGCTGGTCGATACCGCGGTGGTCGGCCACCTCGGTGACGCACGCTACATCGGCGCGGTCGCAGTGGGCGCCGTGATCCTGAGCTTCACCTTCACCGCGCTCAATTTCCTGC
>CAZRLI010000466.1:0-1706 GCA_964600535.1 uncultured Steroidobacteraceae bacterium
ACCGGCGCGAGCGAAGACGGCACGGTCGGGTCGAGGACATAATCCAGCCCCGGACCGGTCACGACAAAGCTGTACCAATCGACCACCCCAGCGCCGTCGGTCGCAAGGTGCTTGTTTGGTCCCGGAGAGGTGCCATATGGGAACCCGGCAGACGGAAGAGTCGGAAAGCTATTCTGTGCCGCAGACATTACGGCACAGTCCTCGACTTGACGACAATCGCCGTGCCAGCGCCAATCACGCCAGACGCAAGGGCCACCACGCGAATCCTGCCTGTTGTGAACCCGCTACCTGTTTGCACGCAGACAGTTCCGTCTGCCGTAAACGTCTGTACAGCAGAAACAGAGCCTGTGTCCTGCCGAGAGGTTTGCATGTCAGCCCACGGCTCTCCGTGTCTGTACTGACTTTGCAACTTCAACTTGATATCCGTTGCGCCAGCGAGCGAACTCGTGACCCACAAACTCAGGCCTCCTTTTGCGCCAACGTGAGGCAACGCCGTGTTCTGCGCCCCAACGTCATTTGGTGTGTGAGCCGTGTACGCTCCCGTCAGCGCGCTTGAGCTTTGCGTTGCGCCCAAACAGTCTGTGTAGGTTGAGACAGGAGTGCCCTCTTTGTACAGAACAATTCCAAGGTCTCCTCGTGGAAATTCTTGCATCGTCACATGTCCTTTTTCGCAAACGTACACGCACCCGCGTAGCAGGAGAATCCGTAGCAGCACGGTTTCGTGACACACTCCTCTCCGGCGATTGAGCACTGTCCCCCTACGCAACAATATGGTCCGATCCCGGTTCCCGCACACCTGCTTGGGGTGCAGTGCGGTGCCCCTGTGAGTGGGTCGCACTCCAAGCACCGGTCAATAGACAAATCAGGACTCGCCGCAGACAGGTCCGCTGGATTTGCGAGATCCTTGATTGCCAGGTCCTCAATAGGCTGAGGATTTGGCCCACCCGCCTGACACGCAAAGAGAGATAGCGCAAAGAGGACGAACCCTTTTGTCATCAGTTTGTCACCTCAAATGAACAGGTTAGGTCCGACGCAGTTCCGGCGCTGGATACGCTGGAAATTGACAGCCGATCTCCTGCGGTCACCGCAAAGGTGTTAGTGGTGTCTGAGCAAGTCACCGCCGCAGCGCTTATCGTGCAAGTCACGGCAGCATCCGCGCTGTTTTTGCGCACAGTGGCGACGACGGTATCCGCACCACCCGGAGCGACGCCGAGAAAGCACCGCAGATTGCGACCATATCCCGCTCGTGGAGCAACCGACAAAACAGCCTCGACGGTTCCAGTTGCCGCCTGTCCAGGTGCTACCAGGTAGTGCGTGGTCGCAGCGCCGAGCACGCCTTTGTCTGCCCCAGTGACGCTTGAAAACGGAGTGCCACCGCTTGCGAGGTACAGCGATTTCCAGCCTGCTGCGTAGAACATGAAAGCGCCAGTTCCGGTGTCGTAACACACGTCGCCGTTTGCCGGACTGGACAGCGCGGAGCAGTTTGCGGACGCGCGAAACAGCTTCGCAGCATGGATTTTGAGCCGGACACCAGATGGACCAATCGAATAGATCTCATTGTCCGACGCCAGCATATAGACGCACACGCGACCGCTTGCACATGCGGGCGCGATCGTCCACGGGGAGTAGATTTCTTTGTTTCCCTCGACTCCATACGCAGTCAGGGCACACAACAGAACCAAACTACAGCTTAGCTTCCCAATCAA
>CAZRLI010000467.1:0-1703 GCA_964600535.1 uncultured Steroidobacteraceae bacterium
GCCGAGCACCACGACGCCGAAGCACAGGCAGAGCGCGGCGAGGGCGAGGCGGCGGACGAGCTGGGCGGCGGTAGTGGGCATGATGCAGTCAGCCGATGTGCGAGAGCCGGAGGAGCTTCCTGAGGTCCGTGAGCAACCCCTGTGGATTGTCGCGGGAATCGAAGGTCATGATCAGGTTGCCGAGCGGGTCGACCAGGTAGATCGTGCGGTCGGGCACGCCGGGCGGCAAGGCCGCCAGCAGCGCGCGGCCTTCGATGCCCGCGGAGTCGATGCGGATCAGCGCGGAATGCTCGTCGGCCAGGAAACCGGCATCGCAGCAGTCAGCGGGCGCGATGAATGCGCGCTGCACGCGGTCGAGTTCCTTCGCGAGCGACAGCCAGGTCTGGCGCGTGACGTACAGTGCCGCGCGGCAGGCGTCGGTGCACTGGCCACTGCCGACCTGCACCAGCGTCCACTTCTCCGCCGGCCACGACGCCGTGATCCTGATCGGGCGCGCGAGCAGCTCGCCATGGTTGGTGCTCTGCGCCGGCCGCCAACCGCCGCCGTAGTAGAGCGCGAAGGCGAGGAACAGCGGCACGAAGAACAGCGCCGCGAGGCCGAGCAGCGTGCGCAGGCCGCGCGCGTTGGCAGTCGTCATCGATTCACCTTGTGCAGGTTCAGTATCCCGTACAGTACCGCGACCGTGGCTGCGAACAGCCACCACTGGACAGCGTAGGAGTAATGGCGCTCGGGCGGCACGCCGGGCGCCTTCCAGTGGCGGATGTAGCCACCAGCCACCGGGGGATCGAGCAGCAGCTGCCCGCCCTCGATCGGATGGCCCAGCGCCGCGGCGAGCTCCCCGGCGTGCGGAAAGGTCGTGACCTTCGGCCAGGCAGCGCCCGCTGCAGGTGGCGCACGACCCGATTCCATGCCCTCGACGGGCAGCGTATCGACCCGGCCCGTCACGGTCACGGCCTCGCCCGCATTCGCGAGCGCGATATCCGGCAAGCGGTCGCGATAGCCCGAGAATGGCACCCAGCCGCGGTTGACCAGCACCCAGCGACCGTCCTCGAGGCGCAGCGGCGTCAGCACTTCATAGCCCGCCGCGCCTTCCAGCGTGCGGTTGTCGAGGAGGAACTGGTGCGTCCCGTCGTACTCGCCCTGGAGCTGGATGCGCGTGAAGCGCGGCAGGGACGCCAGCGTGCGCGCGCCGAGCGGTTCCGCCGGTCCGCTGGTCGCCAGGAACTCCCGCCAGACGACGTCCTTCGCGACACCCCGGTGCCACTGCCAGCGGCCGAGCCCGATGAAGGCGACGATGGCGAGCGCGCTCAGCGCCGTCATCCAGAGCGAGGGCGTGAAGCGTCGCCGGCCGATGGGTATGGAGAGGCGCAACGGGGCGGGCCTATAATTCCGCCCCGATGGAACTCATCCAGGTATTCGTCGTCATCGTGCTGGTCGGCATCGTCGTGAGCCTCGGCAGCGCGCTGTTCCACCTCTCGGCGCCGGGGCGCGATCCGCAAAAGATGGTGCGCGCGCTCACCTGGCGCATTTCGTTGTCGGTCGCCCTGTTCCTGCTGCTGATGCTCGCCTGGTACTTCGGCCTGATTTCGCCCCACGGTCTCTAGCAGCGGTACCGGAAACCCGGCACCGACTCTTCTGCTAGATCCAGTAGACGAAGATGAAGAGGCCGAGCCAGACCACGTCGACGAAGTGCCAGTACCAGG
>CAZRLI010000468.1:0-1699 GCA_964600535.1 uncultured Steroidobacteraceae bacterium
GCCGGCTGGCAGGAGGCAGGCGAGCATCGCGAGGGTCAGCAAGGGCCGGTGCTTCATCGCAATCACCTCTACTGGCTCGGCGACCGGGGGCGATCATCCGCCCGCGACACCGGGCCCGCCATGGGCGGCTGCCTCCCTGACCGCAGCGAGGCCACCCCGCGGTCGGCCGCGGTGCCCGGTTTTTGCTTGTCCGGTCGTTCGCGCGACACTCGCGCGCAGCCGGAGGCCCGGCACTGGAGACCCGCTGATGAAGAAGCTGCTCATATCCGCCTGCCTGCTGGCGCGCGCGGCGACCGCGGCCGACGCCAATCCCGATTTCACCGGCACCTGGGCGCTCGATGCCACCCGTGGGGAAAACCTTGGCATGATGGCGTCGCTGCAGCAGGTGGTCGAGATCACCCAGTCGAAGACGGCACTCACGATGAAGGAAGCCACGGACTTCCAGGGCCAGAAGAGCTCGCGCGAAGTGCGCTATGACCTCACCGGCGCGCCCGTGAGGAATCCCGGTTCCATGGGCGGCGAAGCCGAGACCCGCGCCAGCTGGGCCGGCGGCAAGCTGGTCGTCACCTGGACGACCGATGGGGCGGTCGCCGGCACGAAGAACCTGCGCACCGAAACGCGTTCGCTGAGCGCCGACGGCCGCACGATGACGGTCGTGAGCACGCGGGGCGCGGGCAAGGCGGTCGTCATGGTGTACGGAAAAACCGGGTGACCCGCAGCGCCGCGTTCGCGTCCGCCGTCCTCGTGGGCACCGCGGGGGTGGCGCTGCTGTGGTGGCAGCTGCGCCCGGGCGCGGCGCCTTCATCCGCGGCAGGCGCGGCTCGCATCGTGCAGCCCGAGCGACGCACGGTCGCTTCGTCGGTGCTCGCCACCGGCGTGGTGCGGCTGCGCGTCGGCGCCGAAGTGCGCGTCGGTTCGCAGGTCTCCGGCATCGTGCAGGAGCTCAATGTCACGGTGGGATCGCACATCGCACGCGGCGCGGTGATTGCGCGCATCGACTCGCGCAGCCTCGAGGCGCGCCTGGCGCAGGCGCGCGCGCAGATCGCCGTGATCGAACAGGACGTCGCGCGTGCGCGGGTCGATCTCGCCCGGGTGCAGCAGCTCGAGGCGCAGAAGCTGGTCGCCCGCAGCGACGTCGAGGACCGTACGCTGGCCCTCGCCGAAGCCCGGGCCCGCCTCGAGAAGGCGCGGCGCGACGCGGCCGTGGTCGAGACCGACCTCGGCTATACGGTGATCCGCGCGCCGATTTCCGGCACGGTCGCCTCGGTCACGACGCAGAAGGGCGAGACGGTCGCCGCGTCCTTCACGACACCGACCTTCGTCACCATCATCGGCGACGACGCGCTGCAGCTCGTCGCGATGGTGGATGAGACCGACATCGGCGGGGTCGCCAGCGGCAATCCGGTCGGCTTTACCGTCGAGGCATTCCCCGCCGACGAGTTCCGCGGCCACGTCGAGCGCATCGCGCCGAAGGGCACGATCATCTCGGGGGTGGTGAACTACGAGGTCATGATCGGCATCGATGGCCCGGCGCAACAGCTCAAGCCCGACATGACCGCGAACGTGACCATCGAGACCGCGCAGCGCGAGGCGCTCGTGGTGCCCAATGACGCCGTGCTGCGCGACGATGGTGCGCGCTACGTGTACGTGGACAGCGGTGGCAGGGCGCAACGGCGCGAGGTGACCATCGGGGCGCGCG
>CAZRLI010000469.1:0-1694 GCA_964600535.1 uncultured Steroidobacteraceae bacterium
CGCTGCGGCCCTACATGGGCGGCCTGAAGGAGTTGCGATGAGCACCGACCTCGGCAAGCTGGTCCTGCGGGTGGCGCTCGGCGTCCTGATCCTGCTGCACGGCATCGCGAAGCTGCGGGGCGGCATCGATTTCGTCGCGCACAGCGTGGCGGCCGCCGGTCTCCCGCCCGTGCTGGCGTACGCCGTCTATGTCGGGGAGGTGCTCGCGCCGCTGCTCGTGATCGCAGGCTGGCAGGCCCGCGTCGGGGCAGGCCTCATTGCGGTGAACATGCTGTTCGCCCTCGGGCTCGTGCACCGCGCGCAGTTGTTCGACCTCGCGAAGTCCGGCGGCTGGGCGCTCGAACTGCAGGGCATGTTCCTCGCAGCTGCGCTCGCCGTGGCGCTGATCGGGCCGGGACGCTACGGCCTGGGCAGTAGATAGCCGCATTGACAGGGAGAGAATGATCGTTCATTCTTCGCGCCTCCCCCGCAGTCGCTTGCATCGAGGCTCCCATGTCCGGTCGATTTCCCGTTCGCGTCGCATCGACACTTGCAGCCGCCGGGCTCCTGCTGGCCGCCTGCGGCGGCGGCGCGGCTCCCCAGGCGCCCGCGGCCCAGCCGGTCACGGTCGTCACGCTCAAGTCGGAGCCCGTCACCCTGACGCGCGAACTGCCCGCGCGCACCAATGCCTACCTGATTGCCGAAGTGCGCCCGCAGGTGAGCGGGATCATCAAGAAGCGGCTGTTCACGGAGGGCGGTACGGTCAAGGCCGGCCAGCCCCTCTACCAGCTCGACGATTCCACCTATCAGGCCGATAACGCGAGCGCGCGGGCGTCACTCGCGCGCGCGGAGGCGACGCTCAACTCGGCGCGACTGAATGCGGCGCGCTCAGCCGAGCTCGCCAAGGTGGACGCGGTGAGCCAGCAGGACTACGAGAACGCGACCGCCGCGCTGCTGCAGGCCGAGGCCGACGTGCAGGTCGCGCAGGCGAGCGTGCGCTCGAGTGGCATCCTGCTCGACTACGCGCGCATCTCCTCGCCGATCAGCGGGCGCATCGGCAAGTCTTCCGTCACGCAGGGCGCGCTCGTCACGGCGAACCAGGCCGACGCGCTGGCAACCGTGCAGCAGCTCGACCCGATCTACGTCGACGCCACCGCCTCGAGCACGGAACTGCTGGCACTGCGGCGCGAACTGGCGGCCGGCACGCTGACCAGCGCCGTGCGCACCGTACCCGTGTCCATCGTGCTCGAGGATGGGACCACCTACCGGCACGGTGGCAAGCTCGCCTTCGCCGATGTCACCGTCGATCCGACCACCGGCACCTTCCTCTTGCGGGTACTGGTGCCGAATCCCGAGCAGTTGCTGATGCCTGGCATGTACGTGCGCGCGGTGTTCAGCATCGGCGTGCGCGAGAACGGCGTGCTCGTCCCGCAGCAGGGCATCGCCCGCGATCCGAAGGGCCAGACGACCGCGATGGTGGTCGGCAAGGATGGCAAGGCGGAGCAGCGCGCCGTGAAGGTCTCGCGCACCGTCGGCGACAAGTGGCTGGTCGATGAAGGCCTGGCCGCCGGCGACCGGGTGATCGTGGAAGGCTTGCAGAAGATCCGCCCCGGTTCGCCCGTGCAGGCCAGCGAAGCGCAGGGCTGAGGCCATGGCACGCTTCTTCATCGACCGGCCGATCTTCGCCTGGGTGATCGCGATCATCATCATGCTGG
>CAZRLI010000470.1:0-1693 GCA_964600535.1 uncultured Steroidobacteraceae bacterium
TCCTGCGCCAATGTGCACCTCGACGCCACCGAGCACGCCGATTCGCTCGTCTTCCTGCACGCCGTCAAGGAGGGGCCCGCGGACCGCAGCTACGGGCTCGCGGTCGCGCAACTCGCGGGCGTGCCGCGGCCGGTGATCGCCGCCGCCCGCGGCTATCTCGCCGAACTCGAGGCCGCGCGCGACCGGCACGCACCCAGGCCCCAGCGCGAGCTCGCGCTCGCGGCGCCGCCGCCCGAGCCCTCCCCCCAGGCCCTCGCGGAGCGGGCCGCGCTCGAGCAGCTGTACGCGATGGACCCCGACTCGCTCACGCCACGCGCGGCGCTCGATGCGCTCTACGAGCTCGCGGTGAGGCTGAAGCGCCCCTGATCGAGGAAGCGCGCGGCCTCCCGCGCGACGCGCCGCGAAAACAGCATACCGGTGTGGCTCACGGGCAGCACGATGCGATCCGCTGCGCCCGCGAGCCGGGTCTCGCGCACCGCGACGGTGCCGTCGTTCGGCTCGCTGAAGTGCGCGAAGCGACGCCCCAGCCCCATGGGGCGATTGCCGGCGATCACGCCGATCTCGTGCCCGTCGAGTGCGACGACGGTGTCCGCGCGACGGGGGCCGGCGAGTACCGCACCGCTGCGGCCGAGCGCCCCGCGCAGCACGGGCCGCCGCAGTATCGCGGCCGCGGCCTCGCTGCCGGCCACCGGCGATCCCAGCAGCACCACGCGGCCCGGCGGCAGCGGCGCCGCCTGCCGCGCGGCCCGCTCGAGCGCTCGCAGGATCACGAGGCCGCCGAGGCTGTGGCCCACGAGGTGCACGGGCCCGGGCCGGCCCGCACCGCCGAGCCGCGCCACCCGGCAGGCCAGCCGGTCGGCCACGCGATCGGGGTCCTCCGCCGTCGCCAGGAAGGAGAAGGCGTGCGTGCGGGCGCCCAGTTCGCGCGCGAGACGCCGGCGCAGCAGCACGGACTCCGCGCCGGTCATGAAGAGCCCATGGACGAAAACGAGGTTGGCAGGCATGGGGTGCACCCGTGGGTAGCCCATAGCTTATCGCCGGCAGTCCCCGAGGGGGGTTGAATCCCGCCGGAAAGGCGCCATATGGGCCTGCATGCGAATGGACAAACTGACGAGCCTGTTCCAGGCGGCACTCGGCGACGCCCAGTCGGTCGCGCTCGGTGCGGACAACCAGATCCTCGAGCCGGCGCATGTGTTGCAGGCGCTCATCGACCAGCAGGGCGGCACCGTGCGGCCGCTGCTGCTGAAGGCGGGTGCCAATATTGCGCGTCTGCGCACGGAGGTCGCCGCCGCCGTCGACCGGCTGCCGAAGGTCGAGGGCACGCCGGGCGAGATCCACGTGTCGGGCGATCTCTCGCGCCTGCTGAATGTCACCGACAAGCTCGCGCAGAAGCGCGGCGACCAGTTCATTTCGAGCGAGCTGTTCGTGCTCGCCGCGTTCGACGACAAGGCGACCCTCGCGAAATTGCTGAAAGACGCCGGCGCCGCGAAGGCCGCCGTCGAGAAGGCGATTGCCGAAGTGCGCGGCGGCGAGACTGTCAGCGATCCGAACGCCGAGGAGAGCCGCCAGGCGCTCGAGAAGTACACCATCGACCTCACCGCGCGCGCATCGAGCGGCAAGCTCGACCCGGTGATCGGCCGCGACGAGGAAATCCGCCGCACGATCCAGATCCTGCAGCGGCGCACCAAGAACA
>CAZRLI010000471.1:0-1688 GCA_964600535.1 uncultured Steroidobacteraceae bacterium
GCACGCGGATGTGCTGGCCGCCGCGGAACAGCACCCACAGCTGGAACAGCACGCCACTGCCACGCCCGATATTGGTCGCGATCGCCGCGCCCTCGATGCCGAGCGCCGGCACCGGGCCGGCACCGAAGATCAGCAGCGGGCACAGCAGGATGTTGAGGCCGTTCGCCAGCCACAGCACGCGCATCGCAATGGCCGCATCGCCTGCGCCGCGGAAAATGGCATTGATGACGAACAGCAGGACGATCACCGCGTTGCCGCCGAGCATCCACTGCGTGTAGCGGTAGCCGTGCCCGATGCTCCAGGCGTCGGCGCCCATCAGCCGCAGCAGGTCCTGCGCGTAGACGATGCCGGCGATCGCCGGCAACAGCGAGGCGAGCAGCGCGACGATGATCGCCTGCACGGCGGTCACCGCGGCTTCCTCGCGCCTGCCTTCGCCGATGCGCCGCGCCACGACCGCGGTGACGGCCATCGCGAGGCCCATCGCCACGGCATACAGCAGGAAGAGATAGCTTTCCGTCAGCCCGACGGTGGCGACGGCAGAGGGCCCCAGTTTGGCGACGAAGAAGATGTCCACCACCGCGAAAGTGGACTCCAGCACCAGCTCGAGCACCATCGGCACCGCGAGCAGGAACACCGCGCGGCGCAGCGGAATCTTCGTGTAGTCCGCATTTGTGCCGCGGATCGCATCGAGCAGCTCGCGCCACAGCGATTGCGGGCCCGCGGGGACAGAAGTGACGGCGGCGGCGGGTGTCGGTTGCATGCGGGACCCCTGGTCCGGTTGCTGGTTGCTTCGCAGGACGCACCGGCGGGCCGCAACCCGGCCAGGCGCTGCGTCAGACGTTGAAGCGGAAGTGCATGACGTCGCCTTCCCTGACGATGTATTCCTTGCCTTCGAGGCGCAGCTTGCCCGCCTCCTTCGCGCCCTGTTCGCCGCGCGCGGCGATGAAGTCCTCGTAGCCGATCACTTCGGCGCGGATGAAGCCGCGCTCGAAATCGGTGTGGATCACGCCCGCGGCCTGCGGCGCCGTCGAGCCGCGCCGCACGGTCCAGGCGCGCACTTCCTTCGGCCCCACCGTGAAATAGGTCTGCAATCCGAGCAGCTTGTACGCCGCGCGGATCACCCGGTTGAGGCCGGGCTCCTCGAGCCCGAGGTCGACGAGGAATTCGCGGCGCGCCTCGTCGTCGAGCTGCGCGATCTCGGCCTCGATCGCCGCGCACACCGCGACCACCACGGCGCCCTCCCCCGCGGCGCGCTGCTCGAGCGCGGCGAGGCGCGGATTGTCCCTGAAGCCGTGCTCGTCGACGTTCGCGACGTACATCACCGGCTTCGAGGTGAGGAGGTGCAGCTCGTGCAGGTCGCGCAGTTCGTCGGCCGAGAGGCCCATCGCGCGCACGGCGCGCGCGCCGTCGAGTTGCTGGCGCACGCGCTCGAACAGGTCGCGCTTGCGGATCGCGTCCTTGTCGCCGGCCTTTGCGGCCTTCGCCGCCCGGTCGAGCGCCTTCTCGACCGCGCCGAGGTCGGCGAGCGCGAGCTCGGTGTCGATCGTCTCGATATCGGCGAGCGGGTCGACCCTGCCCGCGACGTGCACGATGTCGTCGTTCTCGAAGCAGCGCACCACGTGCGCGATCGCATCGGTCTCGCGGATGTGCGCGAGGAACTGGTTGCCGAGCCCCTCGCCCTGCGAGGC
>CAZRLI010000472.1:0-1684 GCA_964600535.1 uncultured Steroidobacteraceae bacterium
CCGGAGGATCGCACGCGGGTCGCGTTCGAGCCGTTCTTCACGCACATCCTGATGCACGAGCTGATGCACGGCCTCGGCCCGCAGACGATCACCGTGAACGGCCGCGCGACCACCGTGCGCCAGGAACTCAAGGAGCTGAACGGCACGCTCGAGGAGGCGAAGGCCGACATCTCGGGCCTCTGGGCGCTGCAGCAGCTGATGGACAAGGGCGTCATCGACCGGCGCGACGAGCGCAGCATGTACGTCACCTTCCTCGCCTCGGCCTTCCGCACGCTGCGCTTCGGCCTGAACGAGTCGCACGCCAAGGGCATGGCATTGCAGATGAACTATCTGCTCGACCATGGCGCGGTGCGCATCGGCGGGGACGGCCGCTTCTCGCTCGACCTGCCGAAGACGAAGCAGGCCGTCACCGGGCTCACCCACGACATCATGACGCTGCAGGCGCACGGCGATTACGCGGGCGTCAAGGCGCTGCTCGACCGGATGGTCGCGATCCGCCCCGAAGTGCAGCGGGTACTCGACCAGCTCACCGGCGTGCCGATCGACATCGCCCCGCACTTCGTGACGGCGGCGGAACTCCTGCAAGCGGCGCGATGAAGCCCTTCTTCCAGGCGCTCGGGGTCCTGCTCGCGATCTACGTGCTCTACGCGATCGCGAGCGGGACCGTATACGCAAAGGACAAGTGGAGCTATAGCGCCATCCGTCGCGACGAGACGCCGGGCCGGTACTGGACGGTCATCGGGATATACGTGGGGCTCGGTCTCGCGCTCTATTTCGTTTTCTAGCCCAGCCCATCAGGGAAGAAGCTCCCGTACCGTCTCCGGGGGCCGGCAGAGGCGCGTGCCCTTCGGCGTCACGACGAAGGGTCGGTTGATCAGGATCGGATGCGCGATCATGGCGTCGAGCAGCCGCTCATCGCCGAGGTTTGGATCACCGAGACCAAGCTCATCGTAGGGCGTGCCCTTCTGCCGCAGCGCCTCGCGCACGGTGACGCCCGCGGCACGGAACAGCGCGATGAGACGCTCGCGCGTCGGCGGGTCGCGCAGGTATTCGATCACTTGCGGCTCGATGCCCGCTTCGTGCAGCAGCGCGAGGACGGTGCGCGAGGTGCTGCAGGCGGGGTTGTGCCAGATCGTCGCCTTCATCCTAGTCTCGCTACTTGCCGATACAGAAGCTCGCGAAGATCCGCCCGAGCAGGTCGTCGCTCGTCACGGCGCCCGTGATCTCCCCGAGCGCCACCTGCGCCTGGCGCAGCTCTTCCGCGACGAGCTCGCCGGCACGCTGCTCGCGCAGCTGCGCTTCCGCCGCATCGACATG
This sequence comes from uncultured Steroidobacteraceae bacterium, assembly GCA_964600535.1. Taxonomy (GTDB): domain Bacteria; phylum Pseudomonadota; class Gammaproteobacteria; order Steroidobacterales; family Steroidobacteraceae; genus CADEFQ01. The sequence continues at coordinate 1,318 of CAZRLI010000472.1, forward strand.
GCGCCGCGCCCGGGCGAGCGCATCGAGATGGCGGGCGCGCGCCGACACGGTGCCCGCATCGGCGACCTGGTAACCCATGCAGTCGCGCAGGTGCGCACGCAACACATCGATCCCGGCGCCCGTGCGCGCCGAGATCGCGACGCGCGGCGGGCCGCTCACGGTGTCCGAGAGCGGGATGCCGGTCGCGAGGTCGATCTTGTTGAGCACGACCGTCACCGGGACCTCGGCGGGCAGGCGCGGGCGCTCTTCGCTGAACGCGCGCGCGTCGGGGTCGTCCACGGTATCGATGATGAACAGCACGCGGTCGGCGCGCGCCATCTCGGCGGTCGCGCGACGGATGCCTTCGGCCTCGACGACATCGGGTGCA
>CAZRLI010000473.1:0-1680 GCA_964600535.1 uncultured Steroidobacteraceae bacterium
CCATGTCGCACAGCCAGTCGCCGAAAACCTGCGAGTAGGTAGGCCCCGGCTGCGCTTCCTTGAAGATCGTGCCGCTCGCCGGATCGAAGGGGCCGGGGCCGTGCCACTTGATCGGGTCGGCCTCGGCGGGTGCGTAGCCCTTGCCCTTGCGCGTCTGGATGTGCAGGAACTGGGGCCCCTTGCTGCCGCGCAGATTGCCGAGGATGCGCACGAGTTCCCGGACATCGTGGCCGTCGACCACGCTGTTGTAGGTGAAGCCCAGTTCCTCGAACAGCGTGCCGGGCAGTACCATGCCCTTCAGGTGCTCCTCCGAGCGGCGCGCCAGTTCGCGCATCGTCGGCATCTGTTCGAGGATCCGCTTGCCGCCTTCGCGCATCTTCGCGTAGGTGCGACTCGAGAGAACCCGCGCGAGATAGTGCGACAGCGCGCCCACGTTCTCGGAAATCGAGTGGTCGTTGTCGTTCAGCACGACGATCAGGTTCGCCTTGCTGGCGCCGGCATTGAGCATCGCTTCCCACGCGAGGCCGCCGGTCAGCGCCCCGTCGCCGATAATCGCGACGACGCTGCGCTGCTCGCCGCGCTGGGCCGCGGCCACCGCCATGCCGAGCGCGGCGCTGATCGAGGTGCTCGAATGGCCGACGCCGAAGGTGTCGTATTCGCTCTCGGCGCGGGTTGGAAACGGCGCGAGCCCGTCCTTCTGCTTGATCGTGGCGAGCCGCCCGCCGCGGCCGGTGAGCACCTTGTGCGGATAGGCCTGGTGACCGACATCCCAGACGAGGCGGTCGCGCGGGGTGTCGAACACGTAATGCAGCGCGACCGTCAGCTCGACGGTGCCGAGGCCCGCGGCGAAGTGGCCGCCGCGCGTGGCGACCGTATGGATCAGGCAGGCACGCAGTTCATCGGCGACCGTGCGCAGCTGCTCCGGGGGCAGTTTGCGAAGCTCGGCGGGCGAGTGGGCGACCTTGGCCAGCGTCGGATAGGTGTCGGCAGGGATGGTCATGGATAAGCGCAAATCTTACACGCACGCACTAGCGTTCGCGGCGCACGACGTAGTGCGCAAGCCGTGCGAGCGCGTCGGCCCGGTCGCCGAGTGGGGCGAGGGCCGCGATCGCCCGGTCCCGGGCGGCATCCGCTAGGCGGTGCGCTTGCGCGAGGCCCACGCGGCTCGGATAGGTCGGCTTGTCGCGCGCCGCGTCGGCACCCGGGGTCTTGCCGAGCGTGCACGCACTGCCTTCGACGTCGAGGATGTCGTCCTGGATCTGGAACGCAAGGCCGATCTCGGCGCCGTAGCGCGTGAGCGCTGCGTAGCGTTCGCCCGAGGCCACGCCCGCCGCGATCGCGCCGAGGAGCACGCTGGCTCGGATCAGCGCGCCTGTCTTGCGCCGGTGCATGTCCTCCATGGCGGGCAGGTCGAGCGGGCGCCCGACCGACTCGAGGTCGATGGCCTGGCCACCGGCCATGCCGCTCGTGCCGATCGCCCCGGCGAGCACGCGGATCATCGCGAGCTGCACCGGCGTATCCGGGGCCGGGCTGGTCGCCGCCGGCTCCGAGAGTACTTCGAAGGCCAGGGCCTGCAGCGCGTCGCCGGCGAGCAGCGCGATCGGTTCGTCGAACGCGCGATGGCAGGTCGGCCGGCCGCGACGCAGGTCGTCGTTGTCCAGGCCCGGCAGGTCATCGTGC
>CAZRLI010000474.1:0-1675 GCA_964600535.1 uncultured Steroidobacteraceae bacterium
AACACCGCGCAGTTTTCGACCGTCACAACCGCGCAGTTTTCGACCGTCGCCGACAGTCCGGTTCTGTTTGTCTTGCGGTGCCGTGGATGGCGATCGCTGCTCAGAAGGTGGTCACGACGGCAGCGTCAGTGACAGGGTGGTGGTCGCTGACACGTCGTGATTCCATTCGCCGAGCCAGCCGCAGTCTGCCCGCCCACATCTACTTCGGTGGCGGCGGGATCCTCCGCGGCGGCAACTTGGCCTCGGCAAGCGCGAGAACCGCGTCGACCAGTTCCTGGTACTGCTCGACTTCACGCGGTGACGGCGCGATGAGGTCTTCGGGGTAGTTGACCTGATGCCGCAGGTCGCGCAGCTGGTCGAGTTGTGCGTACTGACGTCTGTCGACCAGCTGGATCGCAAGCGCATAGTCGACGACGGCCTCGTGGGCACCAGCGCTGTTGGAGAACCGGTAGCCGTCGAGTGCGGCCAAAGCGGTCACGGCCAGTCGCGCCGACTCGTGCAACGCCGAGATCGCCGGCAACACAAGCCCTTCGGACATGTTGCCAACCGCGGCGCGGCGGAAGTCGCGGGCCTGACCGAATGTCGACCTCGCGGTCGTGGCCCGATCGCTCGCGCTGCCGGTGACCTGATGCATCCGATCGCGGCGAAGCTCCTCCAGGCCGGCCGGGCGGCCGGTTCTCATGCCAGCACCCGTGCGAACACCGGCACACCGCCTGCTCGCAGCTCCGGCAATCGTTCGCTGTCGACCTCGAACACGAACAGGTTGATCGACAGCTTCGACTGGGTCTCCAGGTCGAAGCGCACCTCCGCAAGGTCGAAGCGGGTCAGGGAATCGGAGACCACTGCGACATCGACATCATTCGGTGGCGGACCGGACTCGCCGCGGTAGCGGGAAGCCCAGGAACCGAAGATGAAGACCTCGACGACTGCCGGGTTGTCACCGAATGCCTTCGCCAACATCGGGATCACTCCGCCCGCGTAGGCCAACAGCTGCCGCAGCACCAACCCGTATGGCAAGTCGACCGCCGGGCGGATGGTCTTGGCAGTGCCGACCTGCTCGGTCACCAACACCCCAGCGCGTTCCAAGCGGGAGACCTCGCGAGCCACGGTCTGTTGCGGAATACCCGTGCGGCGGGCCAGGTCCGCGCCCGTCGGATCGCCCTCTCCCCAGAACACCTCGGCGAGGATCCGCATCTGCTGTTTCGACCGAAACAGCGGCAGCAACGCGACAGCAGGCTCAGCCACGAGCACCACCATACACTCACATTCTGGGTTGATCAACTCATAATCCAGGTTGATCAGCCATCGACAGGAGGGCGACATTCGTGCCACAACGAAGCGAGATGGCGCGGTCGCGCTGGGACCACACCGGAACACATGGACGCTCCACCAAGCCGTCGCGCGACATACCTGTCCTCGATGCCGCGCGACATGTGTTCCCAATGTGGTGAGGCTGATTCCCTCTCTGGGCTCCATTGTGATCAGGCCAGCGCCCGGCCTCGCTCGCGGTCACCGGCGAGGAGTTCGCGGCGTAGGCCCACCAGCTTGGTGGCCGGCTCGGCGGCGGCCCACGGATCGGCGGCCAGGGCGCGCTCGTAGCTCTCCCACTCGCTGCGCACACCGGCAAGATCGCCACGACGGGCGTGGGCGCGCATGCGCAGGGCGATCAGCTCCT
>CAZRLI010000475.1:0-1640 GCA_964600535.1 uncultured Steroidobacteraceae bacterium
ACCACGAGGTTCTTCGTGCCCTCGAGAACCTGCTCCTCGAGCAGGCGCACCTGCGAAGCGAGGTCGTTCGTGCGGCGGATGCGCTCCACGCCGCTCTGCGCGCTGATGATCATGTAGAAAAGGATCACGGCGCCGAACCCGCAGCAGATGCAGTCGAGGAACGAGAGGCTGAAGACCTCAGTCTGGCGTCGCTTGCGCACCGCCCGCCCCCACGCTGATGAGCGCGAGCCCGATGCCGGGCTCCCCGATACGGACCTGGTCGCCCGCATGCAGCAGCGCACGCCCCGCGACGCGCTCGTCATTGACCCACGTGCCGTAGCGGCTGTGGTCCACGAGTACGACGCCATCGCCGCCACGCAGGATGGTGCAATGGCGGCGCGAAACGCCCGCGGCACCCGCGGGGACGGTGATGTCGGCGCCGTTGCCCTCGCGACCGACGGTCAGTCCGCGCGGTGTCAACGGCAGCGCGCGGCCGGCGTGCAGCACATGCGTCGGATCGATGGCGGCGCCCGCGCGTTCGCCGGGCTTCTCGCGCCGCGGGGCCTCTCCCGGCGGCGACGGCGTCGTGGCGGCGAGCCGTCGCACCAGCCGGACCGGTCCCTGTGCCGCCTCGCTGGCCGGCAGCTGCGAGACGACCGCGGCCGCCCAGCCCTCGGGCACGACGATCAACTCGCAATCGGACAGGGTCTCGAGGCGCTCGCGCAGGCCGGCGAGGCCGAGCAGCGCGGCGGGCACGACGACGGCGACCGGCGCGCCCGCCCGCCGCAGTTCGTGCAGGCAGCGCTCGAGCTCGCGATAGCGCGCGGCGGCCGCCGCCGCGAACTGGTCACGCGCGATCGCCACCTCATGCCGCTCGCCGGCCGGTCCTTCGAGCGCGACCGTGGCCGAGCCATGTTCCACGGCCTGCGCGGCGAGCGCGGGCAACTCGCCGAACAGGCGCTGTTCGACCGCGGCGTCGTGCAGGGGATCGAAGCGCGTGCGCAGGACCATCGCCGCGCTGACCACGTCGAGCCACGACTGGTAGATATCGAGCAAGCCGCCGCCGCGACTCACGATCGATCGGCGCCGGCGCACCGTGGCCCCGCATTCGAGGGCCGTGGCCGCGACATGGTAGAGGCCGATCTCGAGCACGATCGCGGGCTTTGAGAGGCCGAGCGGCGCGACCGCCGCCACCGCTGCGTCGATGAAACCGAGCACCGGCAGCGACGCCGACTGCGCCACGGCGAGCACATCCGAGAGTGCGCGCGGCGTGAACGCGGCACTGACCGCCATCCACACCGCGTCCGCCACGGGTCCGCCGCCGGCAGATTGCCCGTCGCCGGCGGCGCGCAACGCCGCGGCCAGGCGCTGCCGGAGCTCCGCCGCGGCGATCGGCAGCGCGGCCCCGTTCGCCGCGTTCTCCGCCGCGATGTCGTTCCAGTGCCGCGCCGAGGCGTCGGCGGGACGGCTGCGCAGGATGTCCGCGGCGGGACTGCCCTGGTCCTCGCCGGCCGCGCGCCGGGCGATGGCCGGCGCGACGCCGAGCACCCGGCCCGCCGCCGCGACGGCGAGCGCACGATCATCGATCGAAAGGCCCAGCACGCCGTTCATCCCGCCATCACCTTGCCTGCATGTTGCGGATCAGCCGCGTGTCGAGCCAG
>CAZRLI010000476.1:0-1637 GCA_964600535.1 uncultured Steroidobacteraceae bacterium
TGCTATCAAGCGCTTGAGGGGCAGCGCGGACTCGTCAACCGTATCCGCGCAATCGAGAAGGACACCGGGCGCCCCTTGCCCGACAACTTGATTGTCGGCTTCGATGAGCTTGCGCTTCACGACGTCGACAGTGTTTGCAGCTTTGCTTGGTGGCTTCGGAAGCATGGCGGCATCGATGTAATCGTTATCGACACGATGAACAGAGCCAGCCCCGGCATTGATGAGAACGCGTCCCAAGGCATGGGGCTTGTGCTACGAGGAATGGGCCTGCTGCAGAAGCTTTTGGGTGCGACGGTCATTGTCATTCACCATCCAGGCAAGGATCCTTCGCGAGGCTCTCGCGGCCATAGCAGTATGCTCGGCGGGCTGGATGCACAGATCGAACTGACCAAGGACGGTGACGTCTTGCGCTGGAGGTTATCGAAATCTCGTGACAGTGAGGATGACATTTCCGGGTCGTTTCGCCTGAAGCAGGTCGAAATCGGCAAGTCAGCTTCCGGACGGCCGGTGACGGCATGCGTAGTTGAGCCTGTGGAGAATTGCCTTGCCCGGACCGAACGCGAAGTTGGTCCTGCCGGTGCGAATCAGGTCTTGATTCTTGATGCTATCCGCGAACTATTGGTCGAACAACGGGTTCAGAGTGAACTAGGCGCCGACGAATCAGCTGGCCCCGCGGGCAAGGGGCTTCCAATGGACGAAGTGGTAGCGAAGGTCAAGAGTCGCCTGACCTCAGTAGATTCCCGGCACCAAAAGTCGCGGGCGCGGGAGGCAACGAACGGGCTGGTACGGCTGGGCCTCCTGGTTCTTAAGGACAATTGGCTCAGTTTGCCTTGCTAACACGGCCAACCCTAAGCCGGAGTGGTTGCCACATTCCGGCTCCCGAACCTTCACCTGTCGCGCGAAGATAGCCAAAATAGATATCTAGGCAGGTTGTCAATTAGTACTAGACGCTAAGTGATCGCAGTTCTTTACCCACAGTCATCGCCCAAAAAGCCCCGAAGGACTTGCCATCATCATGTGCTGCCGGATGATAGGAAGCCACAACCGGCCTCGATCCCTTAAGTGCTCTTTCCATCACGTTCCGCGCGACGGCACCGAATGCGATGTACTGAGCATTGGGGCTCTCTTCCGCACATTGCCGAACTATAGCGATCATGAAATCGCGCCAATATTTCTCATGAGCGCCAGCTTTGCCCAGTGTCGCCGGGGGGACCGTTAGCGCCGCGTTGAGCATCAGAATGCGATTCCTAACTAGCCATTGTCGGAAACAAGCAATCGCAGAAGACTCTGGAGTTGCCGCGATACCAAGATGGCCAAGCAACCTCTTGAGCGAGGTTGGGAGGCCGGCACTTGGCAAGTAGGGGAGGCAACGTAGGTCAATATCGAATGCGATGCCTGTCGCATATGGAATCGTGAGGCCGCTGCTACCCACCATAACCGCTTGTTGATAGGGATCCTGACCCATGACAACGTATTGAACATGGGCGGGTGACAGCGTTCCGAATGTGGAAAAAATATTTGCAAATGACGGATAAAAGTCCCCCGCTATTTTCTCCGGGAAGTGTCGCTCGTCGGGAGGCCGCCAATCACGGTTTGCTTGCCTAGCAAATAGGTCTATGAGCGCCGCGCGCGTTATC
>CAZRLI010000477.1:0-1632 GCA_964600535.1 uncultured Steroidobacteraceae bacterium
AGGTTCCAGATCATCAGGCACCCGGGTGCAGATGATCATATAGGGTTTGCGCGAGCACGGGGCCGATGCCGGCAACCCGCCCGAGGTCCGCAACTCCCGCCTTCAGGACCCCCTGCAGGCCGCCGAAGTGGCGGATCAGCGCGCGGCGTTTCGCGGGCCCGAGTCCCGGCACCGTCTCGAGCACGGATTCCTGGTAGCGGCGCGCGCGGCGGCGGCGATGGCCGGTGATCGCGAAGCGATGCGCCTCGTCGCGAATGCGCTGCACGAGGCGCAGCGCGCCCGAGGTGGCCTCGAGCACCCGCGGCGCATCCTCGCCGTAGACGAAGAGCCGCTCCTGCCCGGGGCGCCGGTCCGCGCCCTTGGCGACCCCCACCAGCCGCAGCGCTGCGAAGCCGAGGGCCGCGAGGACCGCATGCACCTCGTTCACCTGGCCGCGGCCGCCATCGATGAAGAGTACGTCGGGTGCATCGATCTCCCCGCCCTTGACGCGCGTGTAGCGCCGCTCGAGCGCCTGCCGCAGCGCGCCGTAGTCGTCGCCCGGCGCGACACCCGCGATGTTGAAGCGGCGGTAGTCCTTGCGGAGCGGGCCTTCCGGGCCGAACACGACGCAGGACGCGACCGTGCCCTCGCCGCCCGTGTGGCTGATGTCGAAGCACTCCATGCGCTGCGGCGGCGCCGGCAGGTCGAGCGCCGTGGCGAGCGCCGCGCGCATGTCGGCGACCCCGTCGCGCTGCGCGCGCCGCATGCGCAGTGCCTGCGAGGCATTCTCCGCGGTGAGCGCGACCCAGCGCGCGGCAAGACCCCGGGTCGGGCGGCTGACGCTCACCTGTCGCGCGGCGCGTTCGCCGAGGGCCGTCGCGAGCGGCCCGGCATCCGGCAACGCGAGGTTCACGTAGACCTCGCGCGGGGGCTCGGTGGCCGCGTAGTACTGCATCAGGAACGATGACAGTGCCTCCTCGGGTTCCGCCAGGCCCGCCGTCGGGAATGCCGTGGAGGTACCGAGGTTGCGCCCGCCGCGCACCAGCATCGTGCTGACCGCGAACTCCGTCGGCTCGCCGGCGAGCGCGAAGACATCGACATCGCGACCGCTGCCCGCCGTGACGACCTGCTGCGCCTGGATTTCGCGGAGCGCGGCGAGCTGGTCGCGCAGTTGCGCGGCCTTCTCGAACTCGAGCGCCGCGGCGGCGGCCTCCATGCGCGTCGCCAGCGCCTGCTCGATCTCGCCGCCGCGTCCCTCGAGCAGGCCGACGGCCGCCGCGACGTCGCGGGCGTAGTCGTCGCGCGAGATCAGGCCGACGCAGGGTGCCGTGCAGCGGCCGATCTGGTACTGCAGGCAGGGCCGGCTGCGGTTGGCGAAGTAGCTGTCGCGGCAATTGCGGATCCGGAAGAGCTTCTGGATCTGCGCGAGCATCTCGTTGACCGCCGAGGCGCTGGGGAAAGGGCCGAAGTAGTGCCCGTCGCGGCGGCGCGGGCCGCGATAGGAAAGGAAGCGGGGAAAATCGTGGCTGGTGCGCAGCAGGATGCAGGGGAAACTCTTGTCGTCGCGCAGCAGGATGTTGTAGCGCGGCCGGTGCTCCTTGATCAGGTTGTGCTCGAGCAGCAGCGCCTCGGTCTCGGAATTCGTGACCGTCA
>CAZRLI010000478.1:0-1628 GCA_964600535.1 uncultured Steroidobacteraceae bacterium
GCAAGGCAGGCACGGCGTTCGGCGGCAGGAACGAGGTCGGCCTCACCGTCGAGGAGCTGCTTGCCCGTGAAGGCAAGTTCTGAGTACCTTCGCCCCGTGATGGCGATACCCACAAGCCCTGCGCCGCCCGCGAGGTCCATCCGGCGGCGCAGGGCCCGGGACCGGGTGATCGAATCCTTGCTGCTCGCCGCCGGCCTCGTCGCGGTGTTCACCACCCTCGCCATCGTCTGGATCCTGGTCGCCGAGGCGCTGCCGTTCTTCGACCACGTGTCGCTCGCGGACTTCCTGACCGACACGATGTGGACGCCCCTGTTCGCGGAGCCGCGCTACGGCATCCTGCCGCTCGTGGCGGGCACGCTGGTGACGACCCTGGTGGCACTGGCGCTCGCGATCCCCGCCGGGACGATCATCGCGATCTACCTCTCGGAGTTTGCATCGCACCGGCTGCGCGAGGCGATCAAGCCCGCGCTCGAGATGCTGGGCGCGGTGCCGACGGTGGTCTATGGCTACTTCGCGCTGGTGATGGTCACGCCGTTCCTGCAGCGGCTGATTCCCGGCCTGCCGGGCTTCAACATGCTGTCGGCCGGCCTCGTGATCGGCATCATGATCGTCCCGTACGTGGCTTCGGTCAGCGAGGACGCGATGCGGGCCGTGCCGAACTACATGCGCGAGGGCAGCTACGCGATGGGCGCGACGCGGCTGCAGACTGCGACGCGGGTCGTGGTGCCCGGGGCGCTGTCGGGCATCGCCGCGGCCTACATACTCGGCATCTCGCGCGCAGTGGGCGAGACGATGGTCGTCGCGGTGGCCGCCGGCCTGCAGCCGAACCTGACCTGGAACCCGACCGAGTCGGCCGCCACCATCACCGCCTTCATCGTGCAGGTGAGCCTCGGCGACCTGCCGCACGACAGCATCGGCTACCAGTCGATCTTTGCCGCCGGCCTCGTGCTGCTGGTCATCACGCTCGCGTTCAACATCGCGGGCTTTGCGCTGACGCGCCGCTTCCGGGAGGCCTACTGATGGGCACCGTGCACGCCGGCGTCGAGCGGCGCAAGCTGCTCGACAAGCTGTTCGTGGTCCTCGGCCTGTTCGTGCTGGTTGCCGCGCTGGCGGTGCTGCTCGCGCTGTTCCTCGACCTGGTGCGCCAGGGCGCGCCGCGGCTCAACTGGGAGTTCATCACTTCGTACGCCTCGCGCAAGCCCGAGCAGGCCGGCATCCTCGCGGCCTGGGTCGGCACCTCGCTGGTCATGGTGGTCACCGCGTGCGTCGCGATGCCGGTGGGCGTCGCCGCGGCAATCTACCTCGAGGAGTACGCGCCGAAGAACTGGGTCACCGCGATCATCGAGATCAACGTGACGAACCTCGCCGGCGTGCCGTCGATCATCTACGGCCTGCTCGCGCTCGGCCTGTTCGTCTACAAGTTCAGCCTCGGGCAGAGCATCCTCGCCGCCGGCCTGACGCTCGCCCTGCTGATCCTGCCGATCGTGATCGTCGCGACCCGCGAGGCGGTACGGGCGGTGCCGCGCTCGATCCGCGAGGCGGCGTATGCGCTCGGTGCCACCCGCTGGGAAGTCACCGCACACCACGTGCTGCCGTATTCCATGGGTGGCGTCCTGACCGGCATGATC
>CAZRLI010000479.1:0-1626 GCA_964600535.1 uncultured Steroidobacteraceae bacterium
GTTGCCGAGGCCCTTGTAGTCGAGATCGACGGGGTTTTGCGTCGCGAGCACGCAGCCGACGCCGAACGCGCGCGCCTGCTTCAGCAGCGTGAGCATCGGCAGCTTCGAGGGCGGCGATGCGGTCGGCGGGAAGTAGCCGAAGATCTCGTCCATGTAGAGGATGGCGCGCAGCGACGAGGTGCCCGACTGGCGTCGCATCCAGCCGATCAACTCGTTCAGCACGAGCGTGACGACGAACATGCGCTCCGGGTCCGAAAGATGCGCGATCGAGATGATGCTGATGCGCGGCTTGCCCTCGGGCGTGAACAGCAGCCGCTGCGCGTCGAGCGGATCACCCTCGAGCCAAGCGGAAAAGCCGGGCGAGGCGAGCAGGTTGTTGAGCGCCATCGCGAGCGCGGTGCGCTCCTTCGCCGGGAAGAAGGTCTCGAGGTCGAGCGCGCCCACCCGGTCCATCGGCGGCTTCTGCACGGCGGCGATGAGGCCGGCGAGGTCGAGGTTGCGGTCCGCGCGCCACGCCTGTTCGACGATGTTCGACAGGAGGATGTGCTCGCGGCTCTGCAGCGGATCGGCGTCGCGGCCGACGAGCGAGAGGAGGCCGCCGACCACGCCGCCCACGCGCTCGCGCAGTGCGGTCGCGTCATCGCGCAGCTCGGCGGCAGGCGCTTCGAGCGAGCGCATCACCGACAGCGGCAGGCCGGTGTGTGCGCCGGGCGTGTAGATCGCGAGGTCGACGGTGTCGCGCAGCTTCGCGATGCGCGCGGGTGTCTGGTCCCAGTCCGCGAGGCCCTTGCGCCAGGTATCCGCGACCGAGGCGGCATAGTCCGGCACCGACAGGCCCTTGCGCCTGGCGTCCGCGGGATCGACCCAGGCCGCGAAATCCGCGGGTGCCAGTTGCGGAAAGGTGAGCAGCAGGTTCGCGAGGTCGCCCTTCGGGTCGATGCAGATCGCCGGCACGCCATCGATGCCCGCTTCCTCGAGCATCGCGAGGCACAGGCCGGTCTTGCCGCTGCCGGTCATGCCGACACACACGGCGTGGGTCGTCAGGTTGCGCGAGTCGTACAGCAGCGGCTCGGCGGCCGTGGCCTGGCCCTGCGCGTCGTAGGGCCTGCCGAGATAGAAGGCGCCGAGCTTCTCATATTCGATGGTCATGGCTGCTGCTTCGGCAATTCGGCCTGCAGCCGCTTCCTGTGCTTGCGCGTCAGTTCGAGCAGCTTCGGCGTGAGTCCGACGTCCTCGTAAACGGGGTCTCCCTGCTCGTCGTGTGAAATCACCTTGCGGCCGGCCTCGTAAGGCATCGCCGTCGCGAGCTCATCGAGGGCGACAGACAGCAGTTCGGTGATCAGTTGCTCGCGCGTGCGGCCGGGAAACAGGTCGGCAAGCGCCGCGAGGCGCGCGGCGTCGTCGAGCGGCAGCCGCACGGCGTACTCGGCGGACGTGCGCGGCGAGCTGCCGCCGGTGCGCCAGGCGTCGAGGAGTCCCCTGAAGTCCACGGCGTGCTCCCGGTGATGAGTGAGGTGCCCATTGTATTGGCCGCCATTGACGCTGCAACGCCCCCTCGCCATACTGCCCGGATGACCGCTCACGTTCACACGGCGCGCTGCTGGTGGTGGCGACACTCCTGACGGG
>CAZRLI010000480.1:0-1622 GCA_964600535.1 uncultured Steroidobacteraceae bacterium
CATGGGCCTCATCGGCTTTCACATCTTCATGTTCATGCACCGCATGAACGTGCACCTGATGCCGACCGAGCTGTTCATCCGCCGCCCGCTGCTGTGGCTGCAGCTCGCCTCGCGCAAGCGCGCGACGATCCTGTCCTCGCCCAATTTCGGCTACCGGCACTACCTCAAGGTGCTCGGCGATCGCAGCTTCGAGGACCTCGACCTGGCGGCCGTACGCCTGATCTTCAATGGCGCCGAACCCATCTCGGTCGACCTCTGCGAGGAGTTCCTCGCACGCATGGAACCCGCGGGGCTCGCGCGCACCGCGATGTTCCCGGTCTACGGGCTCGCCGAAGCCTCCCTCGCGGTGAGCTTCCCGCCGGTCGGCCGGCCGTACCGGTCGATCTGCGTCGACCGGCACCGCATGGGCGTCGGCGAGTCGCCGCCACGGGTCGAGCACACCAGCCGCGATGCGATGGAACTGATGGCCGTGGGCGCGGCAATCCCCTACTGCGAGGTCGGGCTGGTCGACGAGGCCGACCGGCCGGTGGCGCCGGGCCATGTCGGTCACATCCTCATTCGCGGCGAGAACGTGACGCGCGGCTATTTCGAGGACCCGGCAACGAACGCCGCGACGATCACGGCGGACGGCTGGGTGCGCACCGGCGACCTCGGCCTCATCGACAGGGGCGATCTCTACATCACCGGCCGCGCGAAGGAAATCATCTTCGTCAACGGCCAGAACTACTACCCGCACGACCTCGAGAGCATTGCGCTGCGTGCGCCGGGGCTCGAGCTCGGCAAGGTGGTCGCGGCGGGCGTGCGCCCGCGCGGCGCGCAGGCCGACCAGCTCGTATTGTTCGTCCTGCACCGCTCGGACATGGCCGATTTCCTGCCGACCGCCACCGAAGTGGCGCGGCTCGTCAACGAACACACCGGCCTCGAGGTCGCCGAAGTGGTGCCGGTCAAGCGCGTCCCGAAGACGACCAGCGGCAAGATCCAGCGCCATCTGCTCGAGGAGTCCTATGTCGAAGGCGAGTACGCGGCCGAGCTGGTCGAACTCGCGCGCCTGCGCGGCGAGCAGCGGGCGCCCGTCGCGGCGACGGGCGGCGAGATCGAGGCGAAGATCAAGATGATCTGCGATACGGAACTCGGCCGCCCGATCGGCGTCGGCGACAACCTGTTCGAGATCGGCGCGAGCTCGCTGAAGCTGATCGCGATCCACGAGGCCATCGACCGCCTGTACCCGGGGTCGATCGACCTCACCGAATTGTTCGACTATCCCACCATCGCGGAACTCGCGGCCTTCCTCGCCGGCAAACTCGCGAAACCGGCGTGAGCCGCTAGCCCGCGCCGTAGAGCGGCTTCTTCAGCTTCCAGCGCTTGTGCGACCACAGCCAGTCGGGCGGCGCGGCATGGATCTGCGCCTCGGACAGGCGTGCGTAGCGCTCGGTGAACTCGCCTGCCGCGAGCCGTTCGCCGCCTTCCGACAACGGCTCGAAGCTGACTTCATAGCGGCCGCGCCCGAGCCGCCGCATCGCGACGAACAGCGCCGCATAGCCGGTGGTGCGCGCGATCTCCTCGGCGCCCATGTAGAACGCGGTATCGCGGTTCAGGAAGCGCGTCCAGTGGCGCTTCTCGCT
>CAZRLI010000481.1:0-1615 GCA_964600535.1 uncultured Steroidobacteraceae bacterium
TATGTCTGCATCCGCCATTTGATCGGCGACGACTGGGCGCGGACCGCAGGGGCCGCAAGGGTGGCTGCGCCAGCCAGCGCGCCGGTGGTGATAAACTTGCGTCGAGTTGTCGTCATCGTGACCTCCTTTGTGTGGAATGAAGGGGGCGGTTCGGCCGCCCCTCGCTGATGTCAGTTTCCGTAGACCTGATGTGGCAGCCAGAGCGCGATTTCGGGTAAGACCATGACGATGATCAGCGTGAGCAGCATCAAGCCCACGATCGGGAAGATGGACCGGTAGATGTCGGCCAGCGTGACGTGATCGGGCGCCATCGCCCGCATCAGAAACAGGTTATAGCCGAAGGGCGGCGAGATATAGGCGATCTGGCAGGTGATGGTGTAAAGCACGCCGTACCAGATCAGCGCGTCCTGCGGCGGAATGCCAAGATCAAGCTTCGCCACCAGCGGCACATAAAGCGGCGCGACGATCACCAGCATCGCGGTGTCGTCCAGGAACATCCCCATGATCAGGAAGGACAGTTGCATCAGTACGAGGATCGTCCAGGGCGACAGGCCAAGATCCTGCAGGAACAGGTTTTCCAGCGCCTTGACCGCGCCCAGTCCGTCGAACACGGCGCCGAAGGCCAGCGCGGCCAGCAAGATCCACATGAACATGCACGACACGCCCAGCGTCTGGGTCATGCACACCTCGTACACCCGCTTCGACATCCGGCCGCGCAGCGCCGCGACAAGCGTCGAGATCGCCGCCCCGATGACCGAGGCTTCCACAAGGCTTGCCCAGCCATAGATGAAGGGCCCCATCATCGCGGCGAAGATGACCACCGGCAGTATGCCTGCGCGCAGCAGCGCCAGCTTTTCCGACGACGAGATGGCCGCGCGTTCCTCGCGCGACAGCGGCGGGCCGAGCCGGGGATTCAGCCCGCAGCGGATCACCACATAGATGATGAATATCCCCGCCATCAGCAGGCCGGGAAATACTCCGGCAAGCCACAACTGCCCCACGGGCTGGCGTGCGATCATCGCGTAAAGCACCAGAACCACCGAGGGCGGCACCAGGATGCCAAGGCTCGATCCGCCCTGGATGATCCCGGTCACCATGACCTTGTCGTAGCCGCGCTTGAGCATTTCGGGAAGCGCGATGGTCGCGCCGATGGCAAGCCCTGCCACCGACAGACCGTTCATTGCCGAAATCAGAACCATCAGAAGGATTGTGCCGATGGCAAGGCCGCCGGGAATCGGCCCGAACCAGACGTGGAACATCCGGTAGAGATCGTCGGCCATGCGGGTTTCCGACATGACATAGCCCATCCAGACGAACATCGGCAGCGTCAGCATGGGATACCAGTTCATCAGCTTGATCGTGCTGGTGAACGGAATGGCCGATCCGCCGGTACCCCACAGCGCCAGCGCCGCCACCGCGGCGACGAAGCCGATCACGGCGAAGACCCGCTGCCCGGTAAGGAGCATGGCCAGCATGCCCCCGAACATCAGGATGGCGATGTAGTTGTAGTCCATCAGAATTCCTCGCCGCGCAGATAGGCAATGTCGCGGATCAGGAATGCGACGCTTTGCAGGATCATGAGAAAGACACCGAGGCAGACGACGATCTTGACCGG
>CAZRLI010000482.1:0-1613 GCA_964600535.1 uncultured Steroidobacteraceae bacterium
GTCGATGCGCAGGAAGGTGCGCATGCGCTCGTTGAGCGGCTGCTCGAACACGAGCTCGGCCGCTTCGGCCTCGGGAACACCAATCTGCGCCGGTTCTTCGGACATGCCCCTATTGTGCTCGACGGCCTCCGCCCGCGTAAACGCCTGCGGCGGCCAGGTAGGCGCCATGCAGCCGCTCGACCTGCGCCGCGAGGGCGGCGAGGTCGCCTTCATTCCTGATGACATCGTCGGCAGCCGCAAGGCGCGTGGCGCGATCGGCCTGCGCAGCAAGCAGCGCACGCGCCTCGGCGAGGGTCGAGCCATCACGGGCCTGCAGCCGCCGGACTTGCGTGGCTTCATCCGCATCGACGACCAGCACCCGATCGACGTGCGAACGGGAGCCGCCTTCGACCAGCAGCGGGATCGCGAGGATCTGGTAAGGCCCGCCGGCCCGGGCCGACCGGGCTTCCATTTCCGCGCGAATGGCGGGATGGGTCAGGGCCTCGAGCCGGCGCCGGGCCGCGGCGGCCGCATCGGTCGCGCCGAAGACCCGTGCGCGCAGCGCCCTGCGGTCGAGCGAGCCGTCCGGCGCCATGACGGCTTCGCCGAACTCGGCGCGGATCTGCGCCAGCAGCTCCGAGCCCGGGGCGACCACGTCGCGCGCGATGTCGTCCGTGTCGATGACCGGTACGCCGAGGGCCGCAAAGAGCCGCGCGACGGTGCTCTTGCCGCTCGCGATGCCGCCGGTGAGGCCGACGCGGAACACTAGAACATCCCGAGGTAGCCGGTCACGAGCTCGCGGCCCCACAGCAGGGCGATCCAGCCGGCAGCCGCGAGGAATGGCCCGAAGGGAATGGGGACATTGCGGTCGCGCCCGCGGATGAGTATCAGCGCGATGCCGGTGACCGCGCCGACCGCCGCCGAGAGCAGGATGATCGGCAACAGCATCTGCCAGCCCAGCCAAGCGCCGAGCGCCGCGAGCAGCTTGAAGTCGCCGTAGCCCATGCCTTCCTTGCCGGTGGCGAGCCGGAAGAGGTGATAGACGGACCACAGCGAAAGGTAGCCCGCCAGCGCGCCGATGATGGCGCTGCGCGGCTCGACGGGCGTGTAGCCGGATACGCTGGCCGCGAGCCCGAGCCACAGGAGCGGCAGGGTCAGCGCGTCGGGCAGCAATTGCGTGTCGATGTCGATGAACGTGAGCGCGACCAGGAACCAGGTGAGCACGAGCGCCGCGCCCATCTGCGGCGTGAAGCCGAACTTCCAGGCGACGGCCGCCGCCAGCAGGCCGGACAGCAGCTCGACGAGCGGGTAGCGCGCGCTGATTCTGGCCTTGCAGCTCGCGCACCGGCCGCGCAGCGCGAGCCAGCTGAGCACCGGCACGTTGTGGATCGCCCTGATCGGCGTCCTGCAGGCCGGGCAGGCCGAGCGCGGCACCACGATGTTGTAACGCGGTGCCGGCGGCGTCTCCCGGCCCGCGAGCTCGTCGCACTGCCGCCGCCACTGCCGATCGAGGATGATCGGCATGCGGTGGACGACCACGTTCAGGAAGCTGCCGACGAGCAGCCCCAGAACGAAGAGCGCTGCGATCACACGACCGCGCCGAGCTTGAAGATCGGCAGGTACATCGCGATCAC
>CAZRLI010000483.1:0-1612 GCA_964600535.1 uncultured Steroidobacteraceae bacterium
GTTATCGACGTTCTGGAGGCAGTCTTCGACGGTTACGCGGGCCATGGCTCAACCTGGAAAAAGCGGCGAAAGGTCGGTAACTATACCAAAGATCGCCTCAACCCAGCAGTTCGGCCGCCAGGGCCTCGAGGCCGGGGCGGGTCGCGGCCCAGGCGTCACCCCGGCGGGCAACCACGCTCTCGAGCGCCTCGAGCGCGTGCTCGAAGCGGTCATTCACCACCACGTAGTCGAACTCGCGCCAGTGTGAGATCTCGGCGGCCGCATCGCGCAGCCGGCGCGCGATCACGGCCTCGTCGTCAGTGCGCCGGTCCCGCAGGCGCCGCTCGAGCGCCGCGTGCGAGGGCGGCAGGATGAAGATGCTCGAGCAATCGGGCATGCGCTGGCGCACCTGCCGTGCCCCCTGCCAGTCGATCTCGAGGATCACGTCGCGCCCGGCCGCGATGGCGCGCTGCACGCGCTCGCGGCTCGTGCCGTAGAAGTTGTCGTACACCCGGGCGTACTCGAGCAGCGCATCCTCCCCGATGAGGCGCTCGAACGTCGCGCGATCGACGAAGCAATAGTCGCGCCCGTCGGCCTCGTTGGGCCGGGGCTTGCGCGTGGTGTACGAGACCGAGACTTCGATGCCGGGCCGGCGCTCGAGCAGCGCCTTGACGAGGCTCGTCTTGCCGGCGCCCGAGGGCGCGGCGATCACGTACAGGCGGCCGCGGGGCGTGGTGGGGGTATCGGGCATCGTTCGCGTCGTACCGGTGGCCGGAAGGAATCCGGAGGCGCGAGTCTATTCGCGCAGGACTCTCCTTGACGAGTCGCAATCGAACCCTTGGGCAGGAACCGCCGCGCGATGCCTGGAACTTACTCGACCGTGATGCGCCTCGCCGTCGGTACCTTCTTCTTCGGAAGCGCCAGCGACAATACGCCGTTGTCGATCTTCGCCCTGACCCTGGACTCGTCGATCTCCGAGGCCAGCGTGAAGCTGCGGGCGACCGAGCCGTAGTAGCGCTCGCTGCGCAGCACGCGCTCGCCGTCCTTCTGCTCCGACTCGCGCTTGGTCTCCGCCTGGATCGCGACGCGGTTGCCGTCGATCTGGACATGGATGTCCTCTTTCTTCACGCCGGGCATCTCGGCCTCGACCGAGTACTCGGCATCCGTCTCCTTCACATCGACCTTGATTTCGAGGGCCTCGGCGGCCGTCGCGCGGATCGGCTGCAGCACGCTGCGGAACAGCTCCGGGAACACCTCGGCGAAGGGATCGTAGACAGACAAGCGTGGCATGGCCTTACTCCTCAAGATATGAAGCCGTGTCTCGAAGGGACTCGGGACGCGCGCGCAGCTTCGTCAGCTAACCCGTCGGCGGCCGTCCGTGCGCCCGATGCCCCAGAGGTGGGTGCGGCTGACTGCATTTCAAGGCCCGTTGTACTGCCGAAGCGAGCTTGACGTAGCATGAGCGCCGATCCAGCCTGTTGCGGTCCGAGGTATGCCTGCAGATCACACCCTCCGGCGGATTCGTGAAGCCGCGCGGGCGCTGGGCAAGGCCGAAGCGCTGCTGGTCACCGCCGGCGCCGGCATGAGCGTCGACTCGGGCCTGCCGGACTATCGCGGCAACAAGGGCTTCTGG
>CAZRLI010000484.1:0-1598 GCA_964600535.1 uncultured Steroidobacteraceae bacterium
TCCGCGTTCCATTTCACAAACGTACCATTGGTGCCAAACCTGACCTTTGGGTGTGCCACAAGAATGTCTAGAAACGTTTCCATGTGCTTTTTCCTCATGCTATGTTGGCGTTGGCGTCGGTGTCGGCCACGGTGTTGGCGTCGGAGTTGTCGTCCAGATGTCCCAGGCGAATCCGGGCGTCGGCAACCGCTCCTCCCACACGTCTGATTCGATGTCCTCACCCAACCCGAACGGCGCCCATTGCAACGATGTACCTGCGTCGATGCCCGTGTAGGTCTTCGACGCCACGACCCCGCCGGTCGGATCAAGCAGGGAGACCGTGCCCGTCGCTGGAATCGTCAAGCCGGTGTCGAGGCTGTAGAACACGTAGCGCCGCCCGACTCTGACGTAGGTCGGGTAGGTCGGGATTTCGAACGTATCAGTAATCGCGCCGTCCGTCACCTGGATGGTATAGCCCTCCAGGTTGAGGGTGCCAAACCCAGACAGGTTGGCGAACTCAACGAACTGGTCATTGGCATTGACTGCGCCGTCAACGTTCCAGTCGTGCGTCGTGTCCGGCGATATCTCGGCGATCTGCGTGTTGTACTGTGACGCTGGAATAACCCCGGTCGGTGTGGCTGTCGGCGTGTTGGTGGGCACCCTGGTTCTGGTGACGGTCGGTGTCCACGTCGCGGTCGGCCCGCCTGGCGTCCACGTCGGTGTGACGGTCGGGGTGTTGACCGCCGTTGCCGTTGGCGTGTTCGTTGCGTTCGGAGTTGGCGTTGGCGTGGGTGCATCGTTTTCGACCCACGACGCGCTGTACAGGTACCCGTTTCTGGCGAACACGACCACGAACCTCGAACCATACGCCGTGATGCGAACTGGCTTGATTTCACCCGCCGTCGCAGGCGCCCACAGCACGGCCCCCTGCATCGGCCCGGTATCGTTGTAGTAACGTTTGACCATGACGCCCCACCGGGAGGCCGTGTTGACGTTGTATGCCACCGCGCATACTCCATTTGCGGTACACGCCACGTCTGGCAGCGATTCGTGCCCGTTGTTGCTGTCCACCGTGATGGGTGTGCCGATCGGGGTGGTGGCCGGGTTGATGCGGATGGCCTGCACCGAGACGGTGCCGACGTTGGCCGTTGGCGTCGGGTTGGGGAACTGCTCCCATGTAATCCAGATATTGCCCGACGAGTCCACGGCCATGTTGGGCTTTTCCTGCGTGCCGGCTGCGCCGTAGATTTTGGCGTTGGCCCCTGTCGCGGTCGATTCGTCGCCCAGCGTCCGGCCCCAGATGTCATACGGTATCGGCGTGCCCGTCGCCTCACGCAGGTCGCCCCACGTCACGTAGGCGTCACCGCCTGAGTCAATCGCCACCGCGCTGTACTGCTGGTCGCGCGCCGCCGGCGTGGCCGTGCCACTGCTGTTGACCGATGACATGACGATTTCAGACGACAACGAGCTGTCGGCGTTGACCCACTTCCCGAAGATCTCCTTGCCCGTCTGCGGGTTGGGCGTTCTGGGCATGCCGATACGATACCTGTGGTCGTGCCACGTCACCAGCCATGAGTCGTTGTTTTCGTTGGGCGCGATCTTCGGTTCCCACTGGTGGT
>CAZRLI010000485.1:0-1593 GCA_964600535.1 uncultured Steroidobacteraceae bacterium
CAGCCGCGCGACCTGCGTGATCGACAGCACGCGCGGCAGCACCGCGCGTTGCACGCCGAACTCGCGCCGGTAGAACTCGAGGGCGCGCCAGCTCGTCGCCGAGCCCTGCACGCTCAGGTGCAGTCGCAGCGCCGGCTGGTGGTCGGTCGCGTAACGCATCAGGCCGGGGTCGGCGAGGATCAGCGCATCGGCGCCGAGGCGGGCTGCGCTGTCGACCGAGCCGGTCGCGGCGTCCCAGGTGGCGGGCGAGGGATAGACATTGAGCGCCACGAACACGCGCGCGCCCCGCTCATGCGCGTAGGCGATGCCCGCGGCGGCTTCGGCTTCGCTGAAGTTCAGGCCGGGAAAGTTGCGCGCATTGGTCGCACCGCGAAAGCCGATGTAGACGGCGTCGGCGCCGTTGTCGACGGCGGCGCGCAGCGCGGGCAGCGTGCCGGCCGGGCACACGAGTTCCAGGCTCATGCGCGCATGGTCGCGTCATGCGCGCCACGCCGCGTTGATAACCGTCAACCGGTCGTTGACAGGGAGAGCAGCGTGACCTGCTGGCCCTCGACTTCGATCTCCCGCGCGCGGCGCATCTTCTGGATCATGCGGCTCACGGTCTCGATGCGCGTGTCGAGCAGGCTCGCGATCTCCTGGCGGGTCATGCCGAGGGAGAAGCGGCGGCCATCGAGACCGCGGCGCTCGAAGCGGCGCGCGAGGTCGAGGATCAGGCCCGCGACGCGCTCGCGGCTCGAGCCCCTGGCGAGTGCCGCGCGCGGCGCGGAAGCGCGGCTCAGCAGGTTGATCAGCGCGGCGGCGAGTTCGCGCACCCGCGAGTACTGGTCGCTGAGCAGCGACAGCGGCAGCTCGCAGCACACCACCGGCTGCATCGCGATCACGTCGTGGGTGTAGATGCGCGTGGCGAATGCCTCCGTGCCGATGACGTCGCCGGGCGTACTGATGCCGACGATGCGTTCCTCGCCGTCCGTGCCGACTTCGACCGTCTTGAGCATGCCCTGGCGCACCGAGAACAACGAATGGGCGGGTTCACCGGCGCGGAACAGGCGGGTGCCCGGGCGCAGCGTGCGCAAGGCGCCGGTGCGCTGCAGGCCGCGGCTCTCGCCGATGGCGATCATGCCGCAGAGGCGGCAGACCTCGTGCAGGTCGCAGGAACGGCAGGCGATGGGACCAGCGGCGCGCGTCGACATGCGAGTCTCCCCGGCTTGAGCATTGTCAAGCCGATTCTCGCCGAGCCGGACCGGGGGCTCCTTGATCCAGGTCAAGTGCGCCGAGCCGCAGTGCGTTGCCGACCACCGAAACCGAGGACAGGCTCATCGCCAGCGCCGCGATCATCGGCGACAGCAGCAGGCCCGTCACCGGGTAGAGGATGCCGGCAGCGATCGGGACGCCGAGCGCGTTGTAGAGGAAGGCGAAACCGAGGTTCTGCTTCATGTTGGCGACCGTCGCGCCTGATATCGAGCGGGCGCGCACGATGCCGCGCAGGTCTCCCTTGACCAGCGTCACCTGCGCGCTCGACATCGCCACGTCGGTGCCGGTGCCCATCGCGATGCCGACATCGGCGCTGGCGAGCGCCGGCGCATCGTTGATGCC
>CAZRLI010000486.1:0-1581 GCA_964600535.1 uncultured Steroidobacteraceae bacterium
AGGCGCATGCGTCGGGCAAGAGCGCGATCAGCGACTTCCGACCGGTGCAGTTCTTCGGCAATCGGGCTTCGCTCCTCGAGGTGTCGATCAAGACCGGCCGCACCCACCAGATCCGGGTGCATGCGGCCCATGCAGGCCACCCGGTCGCGGGAGATGATAAATATGGCGATGCCGCGGCCAATGCGGCCCTCGAGGCGTTGGGTCTCTCGCGCATGTTCCTGCACGCCTCGAGCGTCAGCTTCGAGTGGCCGCGCGGCGGCACCATGAGCCTGAACGCGCCGCTGCCGCCGGAGCTCGCGGCAGTCATCGACCGGCTCGCGGCGGCGCCCAAGGCGCGCGCGCTCAGGGGACCGCGAGGCCCGCGCGGCGCAGGGCGGCCGCGAGCCAGATGAGCGGCAGGCCGATGAGCGCGGTCGGATCGTGTGACTCGACGCGCTCGAAGAGGCTGATGCCGAGCGCTTCCACCTTGAAGCCTCCCGCGCAGTCGAAGGGCCGTTCGCGCTCGACATAGCGATCGATTTCGTCGGTCGACAGGGGGCGCACGACGACGCGCGTCGTGTCGACATGCGTCCAGTCGATGCCGCATTCGAGCCCGACGAGCGCGCAGGCGGTGTGAAAGCTCGCGCCCTGGCCGGCGAGCGCCGCCAACTGGGCCCGGCAGCGGGCCGCATCGCCAGGCTTGTCGAGCACGGTGCTGCCGAGTGCCGCGACCTGGTCCGAGCCGATCACGAGCGCGCCGGGATGGCACCGCGCGACGGCGCGGGCTTTTGCCGCCGCCAGCCGCGATGCGCGATCCGCCGGCATCTCCCCGGCCTGCGCGACCTCGTCGATACCCGGGGATTCGACCTGAAACGGCAGGCCGAGCCGGGCGAGCAGCTCGCGCCGGTAGGGGGAGGTGGAAGCCAGAATTAGCGGCCGGTGAAACAACGACTTAGAAGAGGTTTTCTTTGACTCGGCGGGTGTCGGTACCTATTATACGCGCCCCATGCCGGACGGCTGGTCACGCCCTCTCGATGCCGAGCAACTGGCGGATCGCCGGGCAGCCATCGATTTTTCGATCCGGCTCGGCGAGCTGCCGCGGCTGGCGTCGCAGCTCGCGCGCGACGAAGGCACCGCGCTGGGGGCGGCGGCCTTCGGGCGTGAGCGGGGGTTCGCAGTCGTCGAGCTCACCGTCGAAGCGAGGGTGCCGCTGACCTGCCAGCGATGCCTGAGGCCGATGGTCTGGCCGGTCTCGAGCCGGGCCCGCATCGCGATCGTGGCAGACGCAGCGGCCGCCGAAAGCGTGCCGCCGGAACTTGAAGCCGTGGTCGCCCCGGGTGGGCGGGTCTCGGTGGGTGAACTCGTCGAGGAAGAGCTGCTGCTCGGACTGCCGATCGTCGCGTTGCACGCGGACGAGGCGGATTGCGGCAGCCGCTTCGGCGACGAGGCGGAAGAAGAGACGCAGAAACCGTTCGCCGGGCTGGCGGAGCTGCTGAAGCGCAGCCCGTGACCCGAGAGAGGAGTAGAGAAGATGCCTGTCCAGAAGAGCCGCAGAACGCCATCGACGCGCGGCATGCGCCGTGTGCACGACAAGCTGGCGAA
>CAZRLI010000487.1:0-1573 GCA_964600535.1 uncultured Steroidobacteraceae bacterium
GTTGCTTCGAGCGTTCCTGCAGCAGCTGCTCGAGCAGGTACTTCCCCGTGAGGTAGCTGGTACCGTAGCCGGGCTGGCGCAGGTACAGGCCCTGCTCGAAGCCGAGCAGGTCGAGATCCTCGCGCATCCAGCCGCGCGGCGTCCACGCCACGTGGAAGTCCGCGGCTTCCTTCATCGTGAAGAGATTCGCGTGCGCGTAGAGCGAGCCGAGGCCGCGGGCGGCGCGCTGCGCGAGCAGGATCCAGACGATCTCGCGCGCGCGTGGATTGTCGTCGTAGAGGCCGGCGTGGAGCATGAACTCCTCCATCGCGGTCGCCATGCCTTCGGCGCGGCTGTCCCATATGTTGTAGAGGAGTGCGCCGCGGCGCAGCGGGCTCGGGTGCGGCGACTCGCGCATCCGCGCGAGGTCCCACCAGTGGTAGAAATGGGTGTAGAGCGTCATGGGCTCGCGATGGGTCGCCATCGCGAAGAAGTTGCGCGTCGCCTCGGGGGAGTACTCGCCGATCTGCGCGCGGATCGCCGGGTCCATGTAGGCATGGATCGGCAGGATCTCCCGGGAGCGCAGGAAGGCCATGTATTTCGTGGCCGCGGCTTCGCCGCGCGCACGGAATTCTTCCGGGCCCGCCGTGACGTGCAGCGGCGGCAGCCCGCGGTTGCGGCTCTCCTCGAAGCGTAGCGCGGCGTGCGCGCGGGCGAGCTCGCGCTTCAGCAGGGCGACTTCGTCGTCCCAGGTGAGCGGCACGAGGTGCACGTGCCGCAGGCTCCAGTTGTAGTTCTCCTTGCCGATGCCGGAGGGGCCGGTCCTTGAAGGCGCCTCGCGCTCGAGCCAGGCGAGGAAATCCGCGGTGGCGCGCTGCGCGCTGGCGATGGCGTCGCGCAGTTGCGGGCCACTGCCCCGGGTCCTGGCTGCGAGGGCGTCGAGTGCCGTGGACTGGCCCTTGAGGGTGCGGATGCCGACGGTCCACAGGTCGCGCGCATTGCCGGTCAGGTTGCCCTGCGCCTGCACGAGGAGCGGCGCCACGCCGCGCAGCTGCGCGGCAAGCTGCGCCTCCGCCGCCGGCGCCAGCGGAAAGGCGTAGGTCCAGAGCTCGATCGCCGCGTGGTGGGTCGGCCCTTCGTGCGCCGGCGTATCGCTCTGTTCGGTCCATACGGACAGATAAAATCCGGGATCGCGTTCCCACGGCTTGAGCACGCGCACGTAGAAATCAAAACCGTTCATCTCGGCGCGCAGCAACTCGTAGTCGACGCGCTGCTCCACGCTCCAGCCATCGGTGCGGATCGCGGCCAGGCGATCGCGCCACGCGCCGAGCTCTGCGTGCCGCCGGGCGAAGGTGGCGGCGGTATAGTCCGGGACGCCGTCGCGCTGGGGCGGCTGCTCGAATGCGCGCCAGTCCGCAAAGAGTTGCGAGAGCTCGGGCGTAGTCGTCACGGTCGCCGACCCGAGCATCACGGCCAGGGCACCAGTTTCGAGTACCATGGACCGATCATGCTACCGCGGCGGTCGGCCTGACAATCGGGCCGCCGCGGTGATTGTCCCCGGGGAGTACGCCATGCATGCCTCGCCGCGCACCGC
>CAZRLI010000488.1:0-1571 GCA_964600535.1 uncultured Steroidobacteraceae bacterium
GCACGATCGACACCGCCGACCTCGTAGCCGGAACCACGCAACGCCTCAACTCCGCCGGCTACGGCTACCTCACGGTCGGCGAGCCGGGTGTCAGCACCGTGCTGGTGCGACTCACCGCGGAGTGAACCTCCAGCCCGCGACGGGGTTCAACGCAGGCGGGAGCGCTGTTCGTCGGTGAGGCCGAGCGACTCGCCCGCGGGGTGGGGCCAGGGGTCGGGGGCCGAGAGCAACGCCTCCGCGAGGGCCACCGCCGAGGCGAAGTGCGACTCGACGTCGAGCCCTGCGGCCAGGCTGTCCCAATCGGAGACGTCGGGGAGCGGTTCGAACCGGCCCTGCAGCCAGCCGGGGAGGATCGGGTCGCTCATGCGGTGCTCCTCGCGACCACGACGGCCAACTGGGCGCGAGTGTTCACCTGCAGCTTGCGGAAGATGGCTTGCAGGTGGGCGTCGACGGTCTTCACGGAGAGGAACAGCCGTTCGGCGGCCTGCTTGTTGGTGAGTCCTTCGGCCACGACGTGGGCGACCCTGCGCTCGGCAGGGCTCAGCACAGCGAGCGGTGACGACACGCCTGCGGAGACCGTCGGCTCGCGTTGGGCACGCTCTTCTCGCCGTCGTCGCCGCGTGGCGTCCACGGACAGTGACGCTGCCGCGCGCCAAGCCTTCAGTGCCTCGCCCTGGCGCCCCACGCGGTCGAGGTACTCGGCCAGCAGCTGCACATCGTCGGCAAGGCCGTCGTCGGGGCCCACCGCCCCTGCGACCAGGTGGCGAACACGCTGGATCGCGTCGTCCGGCTGCGACCACGCGGCTGCGAGCGCACGGTGCGCCGCCCGGCGCGACGACAGCGCGAGCGACGCGTAGGCCACCACCCGGCGCATCGGGTGGTCGAAGTGTGCGCGGCCGTCGACGAGGCGGATCACCCCGCCGGCCTCGGCCTCCTCCAGCGCGGCGATCGAGTCGCCGAGTCGGTCGAGAGCCCCGGCGATCACGTCGAGCCGTCCGGTCGGTTCGGCAGCGGCGACACACAACGCGCGACGAGTCGGATCCCCCAGCACCCGCAACGGTTCGGCGAACGCGAGCACGAGCGCCTCGCTCACCTCCGGCAGGTCGCTGAACGGATGGTCGCCCGCGCGCTGCTCTGCCGTGCTGCGCCGCGCCAGCTCGACGACTGCGAGCGGGTTGCCCGCGGTGAGTTCCATCACCCTCACGAGCGGCTCGGTGGCGATGGGTCCGGCGACCTGGGTGAACAGTTCGGCGACAGCCTCGGCAGACAGGCCGTCCAACTCGATCCGGTCGACGCCGGAGAGATCGACACCCTCGGTGATGCCGAGCGCGAGCAACACTGCGATCTGCGTGCCCACCAGCCGCCGCGCGGCGTACAACACCGCCGCGACACTCGGCGGGTCCGCCAGATCGAGGTCGTCGACGGTGACGAGCAGCGGGCCGCCGTCCGACAGGTGACGCAGCTGATCGGCGATCGCCACCGGCTCGACGACGTGCTCACCGAGCAGCTCGTGGACGGTGGCGCCGGCGATCATCTGCTCGGACCGGCGGCCGGCGGCGTGGCGCACCGAC
>CAZRLI010000489.1:0-1570 GCA_964600535.1 uncultured Steroidobacteraceae bacterium
GCACCGGCAGGATCACCTCGTCCATCACCGCATCGCGCAGCGTCCTGGTCGAGACGTCGGGGGAATGCTGGGTCGAGAGCACGACCGCGTCGATGGCGACCGGCTTGTCGTCCTCGTAGCGCAGCGACACCTGGCTCTTGGCGTCCGGGCGCAGCCAGGCGAGCTTGCCCTTCTTGCGCACCTGCGCCTGGCGCTGCACGAGGCGGTGGGCGTAGGTGATCGCCGCTGGCATCAGCACCTCGGTCTCGTTGCTGGCGTAGCCGAACATGAGGCCCTGGTCACCGGCGCCCTGCTTGCGTTCGTCCTTGCGGTCGACGCCCTGGGCGATGTCCGACGACTGCTTGCCGATCACATTCACGACGCCACAGGTCGCGCCATCGAAACCCATGTCCGAGTGGTTGTAGCCGATCCCGAGCACGGTCTTGCGCACCAGTGCCTCGAGGTCGACCCAGGCACTCGTCGTGACTTCGCCCGCGACGATCACGACCCCGGTCTTGATCAGTGTCTCGCAGGCCACGCGGCCGCGCGGGTCCTGGGTGAGGATCTCGTCGAGCACGGCGTCCGAGATCTGGTCGGCGATCTTGTCCGGATGGCCTTCGGAAACGGACTCGGAGGTGAACAGGTAGCTGCTGGACATGTAGGGCGGGACCTCGCGCGCGGATCCACCATTATACCGGTTCACGCGGGCCGATCGAACCGGCTGCCGCGCGCCGCGGGTGCCGGCCGGTGCCGCCGGGACGTGGCACGGATGTCCCGGGGTTTGCCGTTCCCGCCGCGCTGTTGGACAATGCGCGCCCCTTTTTCCCTGCCGGTCACGCCCCACCACATGCCTACACGCCGCGAGCTCGCCAATGCCATCCGCGCCCTGGCCATGGACGCCGTCCAGGCGGCCAATTCCGGGCACCCCGGCGCCCCGATGGGCATGGCGGACATCGCCGAGGTGCTGTGGCGCGACGTGCTGAAGCACAACCCGGGCAACCCGCGCTGGGTCGACCGCGACCGCTTCGTGCTGTCGAACGGCCATGCGTCGATGCTCCTCTATGCGCTGCTGCACCTGACCGGCTATCCGCTGGCGCTCGACGAACTGCGCAAGTTCCGCCAGCTCGGCCAGCGCACCGCGGGACACCCCGAGCGCGACCTCGACATCGGCATCGAGACGACCACCGGGCCGCTCGGCCAGGGCTTCGCCAATGCGGTCGGCATGGCGCTCGCGGAGAAGATGCTCGCCGCCGAGTTCAACCGTGACGGCCACGAGATCGTCGACCACCACACCTACGTGTTCCTGGGCGACGGCTGCCTGATGGAAGGCATCTCGCACGAGGCCGCCTCGCTCGCCGGCACGCTCAAGCTCGGCAAGCTGGTCGCGATCTTCGACGACAACGGCATCTCGATCGACGGCAAGGTGCAGGGCTGGTGCACCGACGACGTCGCGAAGCGCTTCGCCGCCTACGGCTGGCACGTGATCAAGGATGTCGACGGCCACGACTCGGGCGCGGTGGCCTCGGCCCTGCGCAAGGCGCGCACGCACAAGAAGCAGCCGACGATCATCCTCGCGCGCACGATCATCGGC
>CAZRLI010000490.1:0-1570 GCA_964600535.1 uncultured Steroidobacteraceae bacterium
CCGCCAGCTTGCCGCGCCGGGCGTACACGGCACCGCGGACCGCACGCCGAACGAGCGGCTGGGACCGACGCCCGAAGAACTTGCACAGCTTCTGACCGAATACCGGCAATCGGCAAACCTGGGTGTGGCCGACCTGTCGCGGCTGATCGCGGCGGCCGAAACGATCGCCGCCGGCCATGCGCTGGGCGACCTGACCTGCGGCGATGTGATGTCGCGCGATCTGGTGACGGTCGGGCCGGGGGCGCGGGTCGCGCGGGTGGCCTCGCTGTTCCGCAGGCACGGGTTCCATTCCGTTCCGGTGGTCGAGGGCGACGATACCTATCTGGGCACCATCTTCCAGCTGGACCTGATCCGCCGGGCCCGGCGCGATGCGCTGCGGATGCGCCACCCCTTCAGCAGCGTCATGGCGCAGTTGCGCCGCGATGTGTCGAACCAGATCGTCCGCGCCGAGGAGGTGATGTCGACGGGACTGGCGACGCTGGCCCCCGAAAGTCCGGCCGCCGCGCTGTTGCCGCTGCTGTCGGACGGCGGGCAGGAGGCGGTGCCGATCCTGTCGGGCCCGCGGATCGTGGGCATCGTCACCAAGACAGATCTTATTTCCGTGCTGGCGCGCAGCACGGCCGGGGTCGCCGCGGGGTGGACTTCGGCCGCCCCGGCCCCCGTACCCTGATTCGCATACCGGGTGCAGGGGCGCCGGGTATCCGGGGCAGTGTCAGCCGCCGGCCTGCCAGACCCTGACCGCGTCGAGCGGGTAGAGCAGCATCAGCACGTTCAGCGCCAGCCCGTCGCGGATGACGATGGCCGTCAGCACTTCGAACCCGATCACCACCGCGACACTCGCCCAGACCGGAAGCGCGCGGGCAAGGTAGAAGCCGGCGATCATCGCCACGATGTCCGATACCGTGTTGATGACACTGTCGCCGTAGTAGTCGAGCGAGATGGTCACGGCGCGGTAGCGTTCGATGATCGCGTCGGAATTCTCGGTGATCTCCCACGCCGCCTCGGCGGCCGTGGCAATCAGCAGCCGCCAGCCCAGGGCCAGGCGCGGCAGGGCCCACCGGAGGGCGGCATAGAAAAAGATCCCGTGCAGAAGATGCGACGGGGTGTACCAGTCGCTGAGGTGCTGGGAGTTCTCGGAACTCATCGTCTGGCCCCACCAGAGCTTGACGGAACCGCATTTGCAGATCGGCTCGCGCCCGATCCACAAGAGCCAGGCGGCCGCGGCAAGGATGGACAGCAGGGTCAGGACATAGGGAAGGCGCCGGATCGTCATGGTGCAAGGCATACACGGCGCGGGGCGTGCGTCCACCGAATTGAAGGGGTGGCGGACACGGCCCCAGCGTCACGGGGCGATCCGCGCGGATGCCGGCGCTGGCCCGGCGCCGGGGCGCGGTTGGCATTTCCGCGCGTTCGGCTAGTGTCGGGACATGCGCGCCGCAGTCCCGACCTTCGTCCGCCGCCTCTGGCCTATTGCGCTCGCGCTTGTGCTGTCGCTGGCGGCGGCGATGGCGACGGTCGTCCACGACCGCCGCGTGCTGCTGGCCGAACTTGCCGCGGAAGGCGCGGCGCT
>CAZRLI010000491.1:0-1567 GCA_964600535.1 uncultured Steroidobacteraceae bacterium
GATCCATCGTGCGCGCGTCATGGAAAAGATGGACGCCGCCTCGCTCGCGCAGCTGGTGCGCATGGTGCTCGACCTCGAACGGGGCTAACCCGTGCTCTGCAGGCCCTGCGCGATGCCGCTGATGCTCGCGAGCAGCGCCTCGAAGAGGTCGCGGTCCTGCCGCCTGGTCGCGCGCCAGCGCGCCAGCAGGTCGACCTGCATCAGGTTCATCGGGTCGACGTAGGGGTTGCGCAGTTCGATCGCGCGCTGCAGGGTCGGGTCGCCGTCGAGCAGCTCGCCGCCGTCCTCGATCGCGAGCACCGCGTCGCGCGCTCGCCCGTACTCCGCTTCGATCCTCGCGAGGTAGGGTTGCCCGTCGCCCGCGAGCGCGTCGTAGCGCGCGGCGATCCCCAGGTCGGCGCGCGCGAGCATGGTCTCGACGTCATCGACGAGGTGGCCGAGGAAGTACCACTGCGCGCAGGCATCGCGCACGAACTGCACCCCCGAGTCGGCGATCAGCGCCGCGAGGCCCGTGCCCGCGCCGAACCAGCCGGGCAGCATGAAGCGCCCCTGCGTCCAGGCGAACACCCAGGGCACCGTGCGCAGCGTCGCGAGCGAATGGATTTCGTCGCGCCACGCGGGGCGCGAGCCGATCTGCATGCGCTCGATGGCATCGATCGGCGTGGCGGCGGAGAAGTAGGCGAAGAACCCGGAATCCCCGTGCACCAGCGCCCGATAGGCGGCGCGGCTCGTGTCGGCGAGCCGCTGCGCCGCCGCGAGGTGCTGCGGCGCGACCACTGCCGCCGTGCCGCGCAGGCTGGCCGCGGTGCCGAGCGCGAGCGCATTGAACGCGCGCTCGAGCGTGCGCAGCGCGATCGGTCGCAGGCCGTAGTTCTGGTTGATGACCTCGCCCTGCTCGGTGAGCCGCAGCATCCCGTTGAGCGCTTCCGGTGGCGCCGCGCGGACCAGCGCGTCGATGCGGCCGCCGCCGCGCGCAACGCTGCCACCGCGGCCGTGGAAGATCACATGGCGTTCCTCGGCACCGGCCAGTGTCGCGGCGAGCTCCTGCTCGGCGCGGTAGACGGCAACCCGCGAAGCGCACAGGCCCCCGTCCTTGTTGGTGTCGGAGTAGCCGACCATCACGCACTGGCGCCGCCCGCGCGCCTCGAGGTGGCGGAAATAGAGCGGGTCGGCCAGCAACTGGCGCATCACGGCGCCGCAACCCGCGAGCGTCTCGATGCTCTCGAAGAGCGGCGCGAGGTCGAGGGCGACTTCGCCGTTGAACTTGTCGTAGGCCTCGGCCCAGCGCGCGATCAGCAGCGGCGCGAGGACGTCGTCCGCCGCGCGGGTCGCGCTGACGATGTAGTAGCCGATCGCATCGCGCCCGTAGCGGTGGCGCGCCTGCATGATCGCCTCGAAGACCGCGAGCGTGCGCTTGCCGAGCGCGTCGAGCTCGCGCCGCGGCCCGAGGTCGCGTTCGATCGCCGCGACCAGCCGGTCGTGGCGCTCGGCGCCCGGCCGCGCCAGCCAGTCCGGGTCGTCGAGCCCCTGCGCGAGCACGCGGTGGTGCACGTCGGCGTGCTGGCGC
>CAZRLI010000492.1:0-1565 GCA_964600535.1 uncultured Steroidobacteraceae bacterium
CCTGCTGATCATCCATTGCATCAAGACGGGCCGCAACCAGATCTGGATCTGGGTCATCGCGCTGCTCTCGTATGCCGGCATCCTCGCCTATGTCGCGGTCGAGCTGATCCCCGACCTGCTGCGCAGCCGGACTGCCCGGCGGGCCGCGCGCGGCGTCTCGCGCGCGCTCGACCCCGGCCGCGAGCTGCGCGATGCCGCCAACCGGGCGCAGCTGTCGGGAGACGCGGCGTCGCGGCAGACCTGGGCGGATGAATTGTCGAAGCAGGGCCGCCATGCGCAGGCGATGGAGGTTTACCGCTCCGCGCTGACGGGCCTCTATGAGTTCGACCCGAAGATCATGCTCGGGCTCGCCGGCACGCAGTTCGCGAGCGGCGATCCCGCGGGCGCGCGCGCCACCCTCGAACTGCTGATTGCGAAGAACCCCGACTTCATCAGCCCGGACGGCCATCTGCTCTACGCCCGCGCCGTCGAGGACAGCGGCGACTCGACCAAGGCGCTCGAGGAATATGCGACGCTCGCCGGCTACTACCCGGGGGCCGAGGCGGCCGTGCGCTATGCCGCGCTGCTGCGCAAGCTGGGACGCGGCGACGATGCAGCCCGGGTGTTGCGCGAACTCCTCGAGCAGGCGCGCATCGCGCCGGCCTACTACCGGCGCACGCAGAAGGAATGGCTCACCGCCGCCGAGCGCGATCAGAATATCCGGTAGCGTCGCGCGTCGAGGTCCAGTTTCGGCAAGCGGGGCGACAGCGCCTCGAGCTCGTGCACGAGGATCTGCGAGACCGCCAGGTTGCGGAACCACTTGCGGTCCGCCGGCACGACATACCACGGCGCATAGGTGGTCGAGCAGCGCGACAGCATGGCCTCGTAGGCCTGCGTGTATTGGCGCCAGCGCTTGCGCTTGTCGAGGTCGGCCGCGTCCCATTTCCAGTGCTTGTCACTGTCCGCGAGGCGCGCCTCGAGCCGCTCCTTCTGCTCCGCCTTGCTGATGTGCAGGAAGATCTTCACGACGCGCGTGTCACAGTCGCCGAGCAGTCGCTCGAACTCGTTGATGTGGCGGTAGCGCAGCTGCCAGGTGCGCACCGGCACCAGTCGCTCGACGCGCACCACCAGCACATCCTCGTAGTGCGAGCGGTTGAACACCGCGATCGAGCCGCGCGGCGGCGTGTGCCGATGCGCGCGCCACAGGTAGTCGTACTGGCGCTCGAGATCGTTCGGTGCCTTGAAGGAGTGCACCGTGCAGCCCTGCGGGTTGAAGGCCGTCATCACGTTGCGGATGGTGCCGTCCTTGCCGGCGGTATCCATCGCCTGCAGCACCACCAGCAGCGCCGCGCGGTTCTCCGCATACATCGCGTACTGCAGCTTCTCGAGCTGCTTCTTGTTGCGATCGAGCGCCTTCTCGGCCGCGTCCTTCTCCCAGCCGAGCGTGCGGGCCGCCGCGGAATCGCGCAGCGCGATGCGCGCACCGGGACGCACCCTAAGCCGGGCCGGGAGGTCGCTTGCGTCCGCCGTCCTTGCCATGCGCGGGTACCTGTTGGGTGATGCAGTGGATGTTGCCGCCGCCGAGC
>CAZRLI010000493.1:0-1562 GCA_964600535.1 uncultured Steroidobacteraceae bacterium
CTCGAGGTCGAGCACATAGGCGAAGCCGCCGGTGAATCCCGCGCCGAAGTTGACGCCGGTGCGCCCCAGCACGCAGACGACCCCGCCCGTCATGTACTCGCAGCAATGGTCGCCGGCACCCTCCACCACCGCGACGGCACCGCTGTTGCGGACCGCAAAACGCTCGCCGGCCACGCCCGCCGCGTAGAGCTCGCCGCCGGTCGCACCGTACAGGCAGGTGTTGCCCATGATGATCGTCTCGCGATGCAGGAAATCCGCCGCGCGCGGATGGCGCAGCACGATCCGGCCGCCCGCCATTCCCTTGCCGACGTAGTCGTTGGCGTCGCCCTCGAGGTAGAGGTGCAGGCCGCCGGCATTCCATACGCCGAAGCTCTGTCCCGCGTTGCCCGCGAGCCGCGCGACCACGGGTGCGTCCGCCATGCCGCGATCGCCCCAGCGCCGCGCGATCTCGCCCGAGACGCGCGCGCCGATCGAGCGGTTGAAATTGCTCACCACGTACTGCCACTCGCCGCCGCTGCGCGCCTCGATCGCGCCGCGCATGTCCGCGACCATGCGTTCGGCGAGCTCCCCCTTGTCGAAGGGCGCGTTCGAGGGCGCAACGCAGTACTGCGGTCGATCGCTCGCGAGCCCCGCCGTCGAGAGGATCGGGGCGAGGTCGAGCTTGCGCTGCTTCGGCGTCTCTCCCGCAAGGATCTCGAGCAGCTCCGTGCGGCCGATGATGTCGGCGAGCCGGGCCACGCCGAGCCCGGCCAGGATCTCGCGCACCTCCTCCGCGACGAAACGGAAATAGTGCATCACCATCTCCGGCAGGCCGATGAAGAACTTGGCGCGCAGCACGTTGTGCTGGGTTGCGACGCCGGTGGCGCAGTTGTTGAGGTGGCAGATGCGCAGGTATTTGCAGCCGAGCGCGACCATGGGCGCCGTGCCGAAGCCGAAGCTCTCCGCACCGATGATGGCGGCCTTCACCACGTCGAGTCCGGTCTTGAGGCCGCCGTCGGTCTGCAGTCGCACCTTGTGGCGCATGTCCATCAGGCGCAGCGTCTGGTGCGTCTCGGACAGGCCCAGCTCCCAGGGCGTGCCGGCGTAGTGGATCGAGGACAGCGGGCTCGCGCCCGTGCCGCCATCGTGGCCGGACACCGTGATGAGGTCCGCGTAGGCCTTGGCGACGCCCGCGGCCACGGTGCCGACGCCCGGCTCGGCGACCAGCTTCACCGAGACGAGCGCCTGCGGATTCACCTGCTTCAGGTCGAAGATCAGCTGCGCGAGGTCCTCGATCGAGTAGATGTCGTGATGGGGCGGCGGCGAGATGAGGCCGACACCGGGGCGCGCGAAGCGCAGCCGCGCGATCATCTCGTTCACCTTGTGGCCCGGCAGCTGACCGCCCTCGCCGGGCTTGGCGCCCTGCGCCACCTTGATCTGCAGCACCTCCGCGCTGACGAGATAGGCGGGCGTCACGCCGAAGCGGCCTGACGCCACCTGCTTGATCTTCGAGTTCTTCTCCGTGCCGTAGCGCGCCGGGTCCTCGCCGGCCTCGCCCGAATTCGAGCGCGCGCCGAGCCGGT
>CAZRLI010000494.1:0-1556 GCA_964600535.1 uncultured Steroidobacteraceae bacterium
AGCCGCAGCACGACCCTCTACATGGGCTGCTATGGCATAGGTGTGACGCGGGTCGTGGCGGCGGCCATTGAACAGAACCACGATGACCGTGGCATCATCTGGCCCGAGCCGATCGCGCCGTTCCAGGTGGTACTGGTCCCGATCAACCTCGCGAAGTCACAACGTGTCCGTGAAACCGCCGATCGCCTTTACGATGAGCTCACGCGCGCAGGCGTCGAGGTCCTGCTCGACGACCGCGACGCGCGCCCCGGCGCGAAATTCGCGGACGCCGAGCTGCTCGGCATCCCGCACCGGGTCGTCGTCGGCGAGCGCGGCCTCGAGGCCGGCAAGCTCGAGTATCGCCACCGCCGCGCCGCGGAAAGCGAGGAGTTCCCCCTCGATGGTGCCCTCGCCTTCATCCGCTCGCGGCTCGCGGCGGCCTGAGCGCAGCGCATCGCGCGCGCGCGCGGGCGGCCCGCTCGCGCTGCTCGCCGCGGGCATCCTGTCGGTGGCTGCGCCCGCGGCCCGCGCCGACCAGCAACGCGATGCGGGCCTGCGCGGCGTGATCGAGCATGCGATCGCGCAGGCCGAGTGCTTCCCGGACCGCTTCGAGTCCGAGGTCTGGTTCACGATGATGGAGCCGCGCCTCGTGAAGCGCGTGCCGGACAAGGCGGAGCGCATCGAGATCCTGCGCACCGTATTCTGCGAGGCGCACCGCAAGGGCGAGCTGCGCCTGCCGCCGGGCCTGGTCATGGCGGTGATCGACATCGAAAGCCGCTTCAACCGCTGGGCGGTGTCGTACGCGGGTGCGGTCGGCCTGATGCAGGTCATGCCGTTCTGGCCCGAAAAGCTCGGCATGCAGCGCCACCAGCTCACGCAGGTCGGGCCGAACGTGCGCATGGGCTGCGCAATCCTGCGCTACTACCTCAAGTACGAGAGCAACAACGTGCAGAAGGCGCTCGCGCGCTACAACGGCAGCGTCGGCCGGCGCGACTACTCGGACCTGGTGATCGGCAGCTGGAGCCGCTGGAACGGCGCCGATGACCTCGGCTTCGCGGCCACGACGGCCGCTCAGCCGGTGCCGAAGCCCGCCGGGCGCTGATCGGGCCCGAGCTCGATTTCCGCCACCTCGATCGCCGTCACCTTCGAGGCGGTCGAACCCGCCCAGAGCGCTTCCATGAAGAGCGCCACGGCCCCCTCCGCCCCGCAGGCGAGTACCTCGACCCGCCCATCGCGCAGATTGCGCGCGTGTCCGCTGATGCCGAGCTCGGCGG
Source organism: uncultured Steroidobacteraceae bacterium (assembly GCA_964600535.1). GTDB lineage: Bacteria > Pseudomonadota > Gammaproteobacteria > Steroidobacterales > Steroidobacteraceae > CADEFQ01. Next base: position 1,254 of record CAZRLI010000494.1, read on the forward strand.
CGCGGCGCGCCACGGTGGCGCGGTAGAACACCCCCTGCACCCTCCCGGACACGAAACACCTGCGCGCAATCACGGGCACCGATTCTACAATGCGCACATGAGCGAAATACTGGTCCTGTACTACTCGCGCAACGGCTCGACCGCCGAACTTGCGCGCCAGGTGTGCCGCGGTGTCGAGAGCGTGGCGGGCGCCGCGGCGCGCCTGCGCACGGTGCCGCCGGTCAGCGCCGGGAACGAAGGCCCGGCGAAGCACGTGCCCGACAGCGGCGCCGCTTATGCGACCCTGGCCGACCTGCGCGACAC
>CAZRLI010000495.1:0-1555 GCA_964600535.1 uncultured Steroidobacteraceae bacterium
ACATTGATGGTGGGCTGAAAGCGCTGACTCGGTGGAAACCTGCGCACACGCAAGGCGGCATCACGACGACAAACGCGCTTGGCACCGCGTGTGCAATACCTGACACCGAAAACGCTATACCCAACAACGCGATTCCGTGCTAACAGAGCCAAGGGTAGGACGCATGACTCCGCAAGATGTCTATCTAGTCAAACTGCAAGCGCTGCGGCAAGCGGCGGCAGACTTTGCGCACCGTTTTGCGGAAGCTGAGCAAGCCGGACGTGGGCTTGTCGAAACCGACGCGACCCAAGAAGCAGGCGCTCGGGCGCATAGGGACGTGCATGCGGTGATGAAACAGCTTCGAGATCACATCCCGGGAGCGCGCGAAATCTTTGCCCAGTTTAGCGAGGTTCCGTAAATGGCTTGGCCAAGTACGCCACTCACAACCTACAGCGCGGGCATTGCGCCGGCTATCCAGGCATTCGATCTGAATGCTTTTCAGTCGGCAATCAATGGCATCATCAACGGCACGTATTCGCTGAAAGCGGTCGTGGTCGATGGGACTGGCGGCGCAGTCGTGGTTCCCGTTGCGGGGACGACGAAGGTAAGCGCGAATTTGACGGAAAACGCCATACCCGGAACAGCCCGTGCAAGCGGAACGGATTGTATTGGGACGCGACCATGGGGTTGGGGTGTGATTACCGGCGCAGGCACATTCAAACGCGGGTACAACGTATTTGATGCCAAGCGCATTGCCATGGGGCAATACCAGTTTTACTTCTACGGTGCGCCATCTGACCCAAGCTTTGTGTGCCCATCGGGATCGGCATCAAGTCCGGGCTTGAATCTGTCAATGACATTCTCGTCGGCGCTTGTGTTGGGTAACCTGCGAATATCAATCGACGTTCGCGACAAAACGGATGCATTGACCGATGCACTTGTAACGTGCATTGTGTGGGCGGAATAATCCATGTCCTGTCAAATCACCGACATCATTGGCTATCGCAGCAACCTTGGCGCGCTTGTCGGCACCGCTAACCTTAATGTGATAGCCGTCCCTGACACGTCGCGCAGCACATACGATTACGCGGGCGATTGGCATCCCAACGTGATGTTCAATCCGCTGATTGTTGGGAACCCGTCTCTCGCGCATGGGCAAATTGCAACGACGGACGTTAACGGCGAATGGACGCACGTTTTGCCGAATGCGTCTGCGGAAACGCATCCCGTCAGTCCAGAGCAAAAGTGGTCGCTGCTGTTTCCTGATGGCAGCGTGCTTACCGGCGAAGTACCAGCCGTTGCCGGTCCGCTGACCGTTGATGACCTTGTGCAGACTTATGGGTGGGCGTGGGCGTCTCAGCAGTACGTAGCGCCGGTTACCGAAGGTAGCCTTGCCGGCGGTATCGTGTCCTTCACAGGCGCAAGCAACACAGCATCAGTTGTGTTTACGACTCCGTTTGCGACGGCCAATTACCGAATCTGGCGATGTTCATCGGTCGATGCAAATACCGGCGAACCGATGGATGTTTCCTACACAAACAAGACCACAAGCGGCTTTGACTTTGTGGCAAAGGAT
>CAZRLI010000496.1:0-1550 GCA_964600535.1 uncultured Steroidobacteraceae bacterium
GCGATCGGCGCGCTGCGCGGCCCTACGCACGGTGGCGCGAACGAGGTCGCCCTCGAGATCCAGCAGCGCTACGCGACGCCGGAGGAGGCCGAGGCCGACATCCGCCGGCGGGTCGCGGCCAGGGAAGTCGTGATCGGCTTCGGCCACCCCGTGTACACGATCGCCGATCCCCGCAACCAGGTGATCAAGGGCGTCGCGCGGCGGCTCGCGGAAGAGGCCGGCAACACGAAGATGTACAACATCGCCGAGCGGCTCGAGCGGGTGATGTGGGATGCAAAGAAGATGTTCCCGAACCTCGACTGGTTCAGCGCGGTCTCCTACAACCTGATGCAGGTGCCGACCGCGATGTTCACGCCGCTGTTCGTGGTCGCGCGAACCAGCGGCTGGTCGGCCCACGTCATCGAGCAGCGCGCGGACGGCAAGATCATCCGGCCGGCGGCCAACTACGTGGGGCCGGAGGATCGCGCCTTCGTGCCGATCGACCAGCGGCCCTGAATCCATGCCGCGCACCCCCTTCGATACGCATTGAGGTTTTCGCACCGATGTCCGCCCACGACTACAAGTCCGCACAGCGCCCCGACCCCGACCCGGTGATCGTCGACATCGCGGGCTACGCGAAGGACAAGGTGATCGATTCGAAGCTCGCCTACGACACCGCGCGCTACTGCCTGATGGACACGCTCGCCTGCGGCTTCCAGGCGCTCAAGTACCCCGCGTGCACGCGCATGATGGGCCCGGTGGTCCCGGGCGCGACGATGCCGGGCGGTGCGCGCGTGCCGGGCACGAGCTACGAACTCGACCCGGTGCAGGCGGCCTTCAACATCGGTGCGATGATCCGCTGGCTCGATTTCAACGACACCTGGCTCGCGGCCGAGTGGGGCCATCCGTCCGACAACCTCGGCGGCATCCTCGCGGTCGCGGACTACCTGTCGCGGCTGGCGGTCATGGAAGGGCGCAAGCCGCTCACCGTGCGCGACGTGCTGACCGGCATGGTGAAGGCGCACGAGGTCCAGGGCATCCTCGCGCTCGAGAACAGTTTCAACCGTGTCGGCCTCGACCACGTGCTGCTGGTGCGCGTGGCCTCGACCGCGGTCGTGACCGCGATGCTCGGGGGTACCCGCGAACAGGTCGTGAATGCCGTCGGCAACGCGTGGATCGACGGCGGCGCGCTGCGTACCTATCGCCATGCGCCGAACACCGGATCGCGCAAGAGCTGGGCGGCGGGCGATGCGACCAGCCGCGCGGTGCGCCTTGCATTCATCGCGCTCAGCGGCGAGATGGGCTATCCCTCGGCGCTTTCGGCGAAGACCTGGGGCTTCCAGGATGTGCTGTTCAAGGGCAAGCCGGTCACGATCGCGCAGCCGCTCGGCAGCTACGTGATGGAGAACGTGCTGTTCAAGATCAGCTTTCCCGCGGAGTTCCACGCGCAGACCGCGGTCGAGTGCGCGATGCAGCTGCATCCGCAGGTGCAGTCGCGGATCGAGGCGATCGAGAAGATCGTGATCGAGACGCAGGAGCCGGGCGTGCGCATCATCGACAAGACGGGGCCG
>CAZRLI010000497.1:0-1550 GCA_964600535.1 uncultured Steroidobacteraceae bacterium
TGCCAGGGCTGCGATGGTACATGGAGATTCTGCAAGATCTCAATGGTTCAGGTCAAAAGCCGAAAACAGAAAAGGACTGATCGAACGTTATTTTTGGGACAACGAACAAGGATATTATTTTGATTATAATGTGAAAGAAAAAAGAAGGACGTCATGTATCCATGCAGCCGGGGTTTTTCCCTTGTTTTTGAATCTGTCAGGCAAGGATAAGGGTGTCAGGACTTTGCGTTTTTTACAGGAAAAACTTTTGATGCCTCACGGCATTGTAACCACCCTGCATAATACCGGCCAGCAATGGGATGCCCCCAATGGATGGGCCCCTCTTCAATGGGTCTCCTTTATGGCAGCTTTAAATTACGGCCATGAAGTACTGGCAAAAATTATAGCCAAACGCTGGACAACACTCAATGAAAATGTATTTAAAGCTACAGGTAAAATGATGGAAAAATACAATGTTATAGATGCTGATGCTCCCGGCGGGGGAGGAGAGTATCCTGTCCAGGACGGGTTTGGATGGTCAAACGGTGTGTATCTGGCCATGAAAAAATATCCCTGTCCGGATGCCTGACTTTCATAAAATCAGTGTACCACCAAGATATTGAATACCCTCACCAACCGACCGTGTTCAGAGATCAGTACAGCATACAACCCCGGAAAATATGATGAAACATCTATAACGTTGGTCGCCGATTCAGAGATGGCCTGTTCAGCCATTTTTACACCACTGCTGCTGAATAATTGCACTGTATAAGGTCCGCCGGTTATCAAATGGTTTTTATTACCCCTGATTTCAAGGTAATCCTGGGCGGGGTTTGGTGTAGCATCCCACCGTGTACTTTGTTCACGGCTAAGCCTTACCGTTGGGCTGAACATTTCAGTGCCGTCATAACCCACAGCAACTACCCGAACGAGGATGTCATCAACCGGAGTCTCAAATATGAAGTGGTAGGATGATTCGGCGGCTTTTTTATTGGACGCAAAGGTATTTCCTTGTGATGACCAGCTTTTACCTTCATCAGCAGATGAAATTATCCTGTAATGATCAACGTCAGTTTCGGAAAAAACTGCCCACCTTACTTGAGCATTATTTGAAACGATCCATGCCGCATTGATGTCTCCCCATAACAGTGGCAGGATAGAGCCCTGTCTGAATCCTATTCCTGTTGCGTCTGAGTCTGAGCACTCGGAAACACCTATCCGACCGGAAGTACCCGGACCAAAGGTGTTGTCAATATCGCTGTCATTTTGTTCGTTGCCGGCGTGTGGGACCGTAAAGGTGAGCCCTGGGAGGCCTCCGCTGCAATAGACAAAATAATTTCCTGTCTTGAGGCTGTCAAACCTGCACACACCATCTGCCAGGGTCACTCCGGCATCGATCAGCATATGGTTTTGGTCATACAGGGACACTTGTACATCGGCGAGGGTTGCCTCTCCGGCTTCCCGTAAGCCGTTTTCGTTTTCATCAAACCATACCCTGGCAGTAATGGACGAGCCACAATAGAATCCTCCGCCTATGTCACAATTATCTGTACCGCTGCCAACCCAAATCG
>CAZRLI010000498.1:0-1548 GCA_964600535.1 uncultured Steroidobacteraceae bacterium
CGCCGTCGCGGGTACAACTACACCAACGTCTGGCTGTCGATGATCAAGCTCAATGCGTGGGCGCGTTGGGCTGCTGTGCTTGAGATTTGGGGATTGCGCAATCCGGTCGTGAAGTACGAGCGCGACCGCTGGCAAGACGACAAGTTCAAGGCAGAGCTGATTGCCCAAATGCAGGCGTGGGGCAAAGGTTACGGAGCAGCACTGCCGGACGATGTTGAGCTTGACGCAAGCCCTGGTGTTTCTGACGGCGACGCGCGCGGCATGCATGCGGCGCTTTTGGGCATCATCAACGCAGAGCAGAGCAAACTGCGGCAGGGCGAGCAACTGACCACGGAAACGGGCGGGTCGGGCTCCTATGCGCTTTCGCAGACCCACGCTGACACAAAGGCCGAACACATCGAAGCAGGTGAGCAAAACCTCGCGTCGTGCGTTCGGCGGTGGATGCGACAAGCGCTTCGGATGTCGTGTGAGCGATATCTATCGACTGGGTTTGGTGAGGTTCTGCCGCGCGGACTGTGCGCAGCACTAGGCGCGACACCGCAGCAGATCCTAAGCAAGTGCGGGCGTCCACAGTGGCGCGTAACCCGTGAAATGACGCCATCGGTGCGTATGAAATTGTACGACGATGGAGTCAATAAGCTTGGATTGGAAATTGACGCAGAGCAACCCTATCGAGAATTTGGGTTTGCAAAAGCGCGCGGCAACAATAAGCTACGCGGTCAAAGAGAAGTGCTTGGCCCACAAGATGTCAGCGTGGGCGGAGTAAACAGCGATACAACAGCGGAAAACCCCGCTGAAAAGGGTACGCAAGATGGGCGCACAGAGTAGCGAGAGGCATTTTCAAAATCACAGAACCCGACGCGCGGGTTTTGACATGGCGTGTCAGGTCACGACGCCATATGCAGCGGCGTTCACGCTGGGCAACAATCACGGCGAGTACGTGCCGTTTGATGTGTCTGGCGGCGGGTTTACGATCACGCTTCCGGCGAATCCTTACGCCGGGATGACGTTTCATTTTTCAGAGGTCAAAAACAGCGCCAACAACCTGGTGATCTCCGGCAACGGCAAGAACATCAACGGTGCGGCGACCTTGACGATGGGCGTTGCGTATCGCCAACGCAAGCTGCGTTACTCGTCGATGACCGGCGTTGCTCAGTGGATTGTGATCGGGGGCATCTAATGCCAGCAATCCGCCTATATGGCCTAATCGGCAAAGACCCATTTGGAAACGGCACAAGCGCGGCTGAGTTTATCGCGCAATTGCCCGACGATGGGTCGCCGGTCGAGGTGCGGATCAACTCCGAGGGCGGGTCTGTCGTCGAAGGTTTTGCAATTGCCAATGCGCTGCACTCTTACAAGGGCGAGACGATTGCCGTTGTCGAAGGTCAGGCATCCAGCGCGGCAAGCTACGTCGCGGCGTCGTGCAAAACGATCAAGATGTTTGAGGCGTCGTACATGGTTCTACATGGGCCATGGTCGCCTGGTGAAGGCAACGCAGCCAAGCATCGGCAAATGGCAGACGACCTTGATCGCATGTCGTCGCTGATG
>CAZRLI010000499.1:0-1544 GCA_964600535.1 uncultured Steroidobacteraceae bacterium
CCATCGGGTTCAGCGACACGCCGCGCATGCCCGTGACCGCTTTCAGCATCTCCTGCAGCTCGTACATGCAGGCGAGGAAGCCCTGCCCATGCGACTCCGGCGCAAGCGGATGCCGTGCCAGAAACTCCGGCAGCATCGCGTACTGATTGCACGCCTTCGGGTTGTATTTCATCGTGCACGAGCCGAGCGGATAGAAGTGCGTGTCGATCGAGAAGTTGAGCTGCGAGAGACGCGTGTAGTGGCGCACCGCCTCGAGCTCGCTCACCTCGGGCAACAACGGCCGGCCCTTGCGGCGCAGGGCGGCAGGCAGGTCCGCGGGCGCCGCCGCCTTCTCCGGCCATTGCCCCACCGCACCACGGCCCGGGCGCGAGTACTCGAAGATCAGCTTCTCACGGCGATTCGGCATGACGGGTTCCTGTTTCAGGCGGCGCGCACGGCGCGCAGCGACTCGGCGAGGGCGGCGGCGCAGGTCTCGATGTCGGCTGCGGTCTTGGTCTCGGTCGCACACACGAGCAGCGCGGCGCCGAGCTCGGGATAGTGCTCGCCGAGGTCATAGCCACCCAGCACGCCACGATCGGCGAGCTCGCGCAGCACGCCGGCGACCGGACGATCGAGCAGCAGCACCGCCTCGTGGAAATGCGGCCCCTCGAAGCAGCGACGCACTCCCTTGACCCGGGTGAGCGCCGCGACCAGCTCGCGCGTGCGTTGCGCGGACAGCGCCGCCACCCGCTCGAGGCCCTCGGGGCCCATGATCGACAGGTAGATCGTGGCCGCCGTCATCAGCAGGCCCTGGTTCGTGCAGATGTTCGACGTGGCCTTGCCGCGGCGGATGTGCTGCTCGCGCGCCTGCAGGGTGAGCGCAAAGCCCTCGCGGCCGTCGAGGTCGACGGTACGGCCGACGATGCGGCCCGGCATCTGGCGCACGTGCTCCATGCGCGTCGTCATGAAGCCGAAATACGGGCCGCCCGAGGACAGTGGCACGCCGAGCGGCTGGCCCTCCCCGACGACGATGTCGGCACCCTTCGCGCCCCACTGGCCCGGCGGCTTCAGCAGCGCGAGCGAGGTCGGGTTCACCACCGCGATCACGAGCGCACCTTGCGCGTGCGCCCAATCGGTGAGCGCGTCGACATCCTCGAGCATGCCGAAGAAGTTCGGCTGCTGGATCACGAGCGCGGTGATATCCGCACCCGCGTGCCGCGCGAGCGCCGCGGGTGCGACGCAGCCGGTCTCGCGCGCAAACGGCAGTACTTCGAAGCAGAGCCCCTGGTTGCCGGCGGTCGCCACCGCCACCTTGCGGTAGTACGGATGCACGGTCGTCGGCACGAGGAAGCGCTGCGAACTCGACCTGCGATGCGCGCGCACCGCCATCAGCGCCGCCTCGGCCAGCGCCGAGCCACCGTCGTAGAGGGTGGCGTTCGACACCTGCATGCCGGTCAGTGATGCGATCATGGTCTGGTATTCGTAGATCGCCTGCAGCGTGCCCTGGCTCGCCTCCGCCTGGTACGGCGTGTAGGCGCTGTAGATCTCGCCGCGCGTCACGATCG
>CAZRLI010000500.1:0-1539 GCA_964600535.1 uncultured Steroidobacteraceae bacterium
CGAGCGTCTCCGTTGCGCCGTAGAGGTAGGCGCCGTGGCCGCCCTCGTCCTGCACCTTTGCCATCAGGATCGCCTTGCGCCTCAGGCTCGGCGCGCGCGTGATCCAGTTGCCTTCCGGCAGCATGCCGACGATCTCCGAGTGTGCATGCTGGGACATCTGCCGGACCAGCGTGCGCCGGTAGGCGTCGGGCATCCAGTCCTTCGGCTCGATGCGCTCGTCGGCGTCGATGCGGGCCTGGAAGCGCTCCTCGAGTACTGCCGTGTCCATCACACCCTCAATTTGATACCTGTTCGAGCCCGCGCACCAGCACCTCGAGGAAACGGTTGGCGCGCTCGCCGTCCATCACCCGGTGGTCGATGGTCAGCGTCACGTAGCAGCGCGGTCGCACGGCTATGCGCTCCTCACCACCTTCGAGCACGACGACCGCCCGCTTTTCGAGCTTGCCGATGCCGAGAATCGCGGACTGGGGCTGCAGGATCACGATCGGGCTCGCCACGAGGCTGCCGCTCACGCCGTGGTTCGAGATCGTGAACGTCCCGCCGCGCACATCGGCAGGCGCCAACGTGTCGCCACGGGCCCGCGTGACGAGCTCGCCGAGCGACTGCGCAATCCCGAACAGGTCGAGCGACTGCACATCGCGAACCACGGGCACGACGAGCCCCTTGTCGCCGAGGGCCGTCGCCACCCCGATGTGCATCGCCTCATGCAGTTCGAGGGCGCTGTCGGTCCAGCGGCTGTTCACCTCCGGCACCGCGCGGATCGCGGCGACGCAGGCCTGCAAGACATAGGCCGTGAGTGTCAGGGAGACGCCACGGGCTTCGAAGCCGGCGCGATGCCGGGCGCGGTGCGCCAATACGCCCGACATGTCCGCCTCGAACACGGTGGTCACATGGGGTGCAACGTGCAGGCTCTCCACCATGCGCCCCGCGATGCGGCGGCGCATCGCACTGTGCGGCTGCAGGCGCACGCCTTCGCGCGTGGCGGTGCCCGGTCCGGGCGTCTCCTCGCGCGTCGCGGGAGCCCGGGTCGCCACGGCGAGCACGTCCTCGACGGTGATTCGCCCATCGACGCCCGTGCCGCGCACGTCTGCGCTTGAGAGCCCCCGCTCGGCGAGCAGGCGCCGCACCGCGGGGCTCGGGGAGCTGCCCATACTGCGCAATTGCAGCCGGGCGCCGCCCACCGCGGCCGTCGAATCGGACGCGGCGGACGCCGGCAACGGACCCGCCGCTCGTGACGGCGCGGCGGACGACGGGCTTCGCCCTGCTCCCGACTCGACGATCGTCGCAAGCAGTTCGCCGGGCTCGACCTCGGTTTGCTCGGGTTTCAGAATCTCGTGCAGCGTGCCGCTCGCGGGTGCCGCAATCTCCACCGTGACCTTGTCGGTTTCGAGCTCGAGCAGGGGTTCGTCGGCCGCGACCGCCTCGCCCGGCGCCTTGAGCCAGCGCTGCACCTGCGAGCGGGTGCCTTCCGTCTGCTCCGCCGGGGCGCGTACTTCGATCGGGCCCGCCATCAGGCGCTCGCGACGGCACGGATCGCGG
>CAZRLI010000501.1:0-1522 GCA_964600535.1 uncultured Steroidobacteraceae bacterium
GGAGGTGAAAGGCCACCGGCGCATGGGAAGGCCGTTGGGTTAGCATGGGCTGAATCGTTGCCGTTGACATCGATGAAACTCCTAGACTATCCTGCTTTGCGCCAAGGCCAGCGACCTTCGATCTCAACCATCTGAGTTACGCATCCCGAGCAACCTACGCGCCGCCGCCGGCTGCAACGCCTGGTTGGGCGTTTTCACGGACGGCCGTTCGCAGGGCAAGCCAGGTCCATGTGGTTGCGTTTTTCACATTGCACACTCTCTCGGATGCATACGTTCTACGTCGCCAGCCCTGGAACCTTATCACGATTGGCCGCAGCGTCGGCATAGGCACGCAGGTCGATCAGAAAGCCGAGAAAGACGACAACCCAGCCCCAAAAGTTGGTTGTTCCCAACGGCCCAACCACCAGCACAAACATCAGCGTCGTGAACGGCAGAAAGATGACGCCCAGGATCGACCAAAGCCACGGAAAGGTCCAGCCGCTGAACGCCGCGTTAACCAGCGGGGTGAAAAGCCATAGGAACAGCAGAGCCAGGCGCGGCGCAGACGCAGCCATGATTGCGAACAGACAAGCCATTGTATTTCTCCAGTTTACATGAAGACAGTCATTGGGCAAGGCGCCTGACCTTTGACCCGGGTTAAGCGTCGGGCGCCTCGCTACCGATCTTGACAGGGTAGTTACTCGCCGAAATCGGCCAGCAACTGGGCTTCCTGCTCGCTGCTCAGGTTGGACTGGATCAGCTCGGCCGAGACGCCCTTGAACTCCTCGGCGACGCGATCGCGCACGGCGCCGGTGGTGAGCAGGAAGAGCGCCGACGTGCCTTCGGTCACCTGATCGCGCACTTCTTTGATGAACGCGTCGTTGATGCCGTAGTCGGCGAACTTGCCCATCAGCGCGCCGGTGGCTGCGCCGATGGCCAGGCCGAAGAAGGGAACAAAGAAGATCAGGCCAAACAACATGCCCCAGAACGCGCCAGAGACTGCGCCCCGGCCGGTCATACTGCCGTAGTTGTTGGTCTTGGGCTTTTTCTTGCCCTCCGGCCACGAGACGACGGCTGCGTCGACGAATGTGATCAGTTGCTGCTTGGACAGGTCGACAAGTTTGTTCAACGCCTCTTGCGCGCCCTCGGCGGTGTCGAATTTCCAGACGGTGAGTGTTGCCACGGGAATGTTCTCCTTTGCGAAATGGATTTCACGGATGCGCCATCATGTCGATGGCCACCGTCAATGCCAGGATGACGATGTCGTTCTGGCTCGGCTCGATCAACACGCCGTAGGTGTCGGCCAGGCGGAACCAGCGCTTGGACACCTCGGCGACCTTGCTGCTGCCGTCGCCGATGGTGTACTGGTGGTCGAGGATGTTGCCCTGCACTTGCAAGTCGGGCCCATCGCCGATCTTGACCGTCCAGCGGTCGCGCACCGGGGTGATCATCGCCTTCCTGACCGTGGCCATCGGCTCGCCGTTGGGTCCCTCGATCGTCATGGTGTCCCTGACGGCCACCAGCCGCTGCTGGATCTTGCACA
>CAZRLI010000502.1:0-1513 GCA_964600535.1 uncultured Steroidobacteraceae bacterium
ACGTCACAACCAAACCCCGCAGCAACGGGAATCTCAAACTGAACCTGATCGGCCTGGAACCCAAGGACTACGACGGTAACCCGTCGACCTTGTGCAAAGGCTGTGGGCACGATTCGATCTCCAGCCAGATCACTCGCGTTTGTTACGAGCTGTCGATACCGCCGCACCGGATGATCAAATTGAGCGGTATTGGCTGTTCAAGTAAGTCGCCGGCCTATTTCCTGAACCGTTCGCATGGCTTCAACTCGCTGCACGGCCGCATGCCGTCGATCGCCACGGGTGCGACGCTGGCCAACGCCAGCCTGATGGCCATTGGTGTCAGCGGTGACGGTGACACGGGCAGCATTGGTATCGGGCAGTTCAAACACCTGGTACGGCGCAACGTGCCGATGGTCTACATCATCGAAAACAACGGCGTCTACGGCCTGACCAAAGGCCAGTTCTCGGCGACGGCTGACAAAGGGCAGAAGCTCAAGTACGCCGGGGTCAACGAGTTTTCACCGGTCGATCTGTGTCTGGAAGCGCTGATCCTGGGTTGTGGTTTCGTGGCGCGCTCCTTTGCCGGCGACGCCAAACAGGTGCGTGAGCTGCTCAAAGCGGCACTCAGTTACCACGGCACCGCCGTGCTCGACATCATCAGCCCATGCGTCACGTTCAACAACCACGAGGATTCGACCAAGAGCTATTCCTATGGCAAGGCCCACGAGGAGCCGCTGCACGATATCACGTACATTCCGCCGTACGAAGAGATCAGCGTCGATTACGAACCGGGCGACACGGTCGACGTCGAAATGCACAACGGGGCTCACGTGCGCCTCTCCAAGCTGGATGTGACCTACGACCCCACCGACTTCTACGCCGCGGTGCGTGTGCTGCGTGAGGCCGAAGAGAAGCAGGACCTGGTTACCGGTTTGATCTACATCAATCAGGCACATCCAACGCTCCCGGAATTGATGAACCTGCCTGAGACACCGCTCGTCCATCTGCCCGCAGACAAACTGCGACCACCGCCGGCCGCGCTGGACGGGATCATGCAGGCGATGATGTAAGACACGTCCCCGGCACGGTCTGTACAATTCCTGGTTGAGCAATGCGGATGCGGACCGTGCCGGGGACGTTGTATCAACCTCCTACTCGCGCCCGCGCCAGTACGCGTTCCGCGGCGCGGATCATGGGCATGTCGACCATGCGTCCATCCCAAACGAACACGCCCGTGCCGGCAGCCTGGTGCGCGGTATACGCATCGATCAGCCGTTGGGCCGCGGTGACCGCGGCATCGCTCGGGGTGAAAACCTCGGTGATCACCGGCACCTGCCGGGGATGAATCGCCATCTTGCCGGCGTACCCCAAAGCCAGCGCCTGCTGCGTTTCGCGCCGCAAACCCTCCAGGTTGTCCAGCGTCACGAATACGGTATCGATGGCCTGTAATTCGTAGGCCGCGGCGGCGGTAACGACAGCGCTGCGGGCGTAGCACACCTCCCCCCCTTCCGGCGTGCGGGTGGCACCGATGTCG